>JAUWZV010000024.1 GCA_030615105.1 Desulfobacteraceae bacterium | reverse complement strand
CTTTTCACGACTTATCAGCGGGGGAAACCGCAGCCCCCGACTTGTCGGGGGAATGCGGAGGGGGCAAAACTCCCTTGCAGATAAGTCGTTGAAAAGACCAGGCCGGGAGCCTTGGAACGTAAGAAAAGACATCAAGGTCGTGCTCATTAAGGCATTCACCCTGGGCTTACGCCCGAGATCCTCTGCCGATTGTTGATAGGCTTTTGACTTTTCATCCTTCTTTATGGCCGATAGGTCATTTGTGTTTATCTGGTTCATTGACCCATAGCTCCTCCTTTTTTTTAAACCACCAATCGCTGCTATCTGTATGAACAATTTCATTAGCCAGTTTTTTGGAAAAATCAGTAATAAGGCGCTTAACCGAATATTTCAACCACTCGGCCGCGGATTTGTTCCCCAGATCCAGTTGTCTTTTTAGCTCCAGGATAAAATCAAGCTGGTCAGCATCCTGAACTAATCGTGCCTCAAGGGTTTCCCTTGAATTAAATTCATCTATCAAGGATACAATCTCTCTCCCTGAAGTGAGCTTTTGGGCTAAATCACTAACTGCCTTATCCTCATTCACAGTGACATATCTCTTGTTTACATAGTTGTGATCACCTGTCCTGGCCTCATGAAAATCGTGAAAAAGGCTCATTAGTACAACCTTTTGCGTGTCTGCTTTCGGCTCATTTTTTGCGAGCAGGTAAGCAATAATAGCAACCCTGAAAGAATGATCAGCTACCGATTCACTGCCTGTGCCCAAAAATTGGTAACCAGACCTTGGGATTCTCTTTAATATACCTACTTCAAAAAGAAAATTTACAATATCTCTCATGGGAAGTGCCTTGAGTTTCTTGATGCTGGATTCTGGATACTGGATGCTAAAGCTTCTATCCAAGCTCCGCTGTCCCGGCCCGTACCGGCTCGGGACGGGCAAACCGAAAAATTGTTGAGATTAATATGCCTAAGGCGCATTAATATATCGCTGCTTTGGGCGAAGTGATGTTGGTTTCGTTTAACGTTTTATGGTTGCGCTGCTGGCCCGCCAGACTTATGGCGGGCTGGTTTCGTATGACGTTAAGCGTTAACCGATTCGAGCTGCGCAACCCTGGCCCAGACCTGACTAAGAGAGACTGATTTCTCCAGCTTTCGCCTATGAAGTATTACAACGCCAACAGACTTTTTCGATCACATCGCGCCAGGGCGGGCCGCAACCATTCTACGATCCCAATTATCCTCTGCACTTTAATGGCGTTACAACAACCCTGGCCCAGACCTGGCTTATAATCTTAATTGTTTGTTTCGAGCACGTAGGTCTCTATAGACTTAACAGGCTAATTCAAGCATGTAGCGCCAGGGCGGGCTTGACACAAATGTTAAAATCTTAGCTTATACAGACAACTAATATCAAGTATCCAGTATTCTTTTTGCTGAACCCTGAACGCTTATTTACCTAAACATACAGGCAAGATAATACAAAATGTATTTTTCTTGGTATTAATCCTCTCATCTGAATAAGGAAATAGGTATACAATCCAGGCCTGCTCAGTATCATGCTCCTCCCCTGTTCAGTAGAAGCCATTTTTGATATTAATAAATGGGTGGTTAACATAGAGCTGAAGACTTTCCGAAAGAGCTCTCAATTCATCCCTGGTTAGTAATCGCCAGTTTTTGCAATATTTATATTTCAATTTATGGACATAAGTTACCGACTCGGACCAATTCTTAATTTCTCCAGACGATGTTATATCTTTAACCCATATCAGGCCACTTTCACAATCCTTCACCGTTCCATCTCCAAGATCCAAAAGGCCCTCTGAACACTCGGGAACCTTTATGGTTTTCTCTTCTTTTAACCCTTCATACCTGCCAGGACTAACAGGAGGCAGAGCAAGCTGTTTCTTAACAGCCAAAACCGGCTTTTCAATATCATCTGGGACAGGAGAAGGGGGCTTAGAGACTATTAAAGTTGAAAGTTTTTTAGCTATCTTGCAAGCGCCCTCATTGCCAGAATCGCATACCTTCTCAAAATCATGATAAGCCGCCTTGTAATTTTTCATTCTTTTATATGCAAGTCCTCTGTTAAAGAGGCAGTTGACATCATCAGGGTTGATCTCTAATGTCTTTGAATAGTCTTCAACAGCTTCTTTATTAAGGCCCTTATCAAAATAGACATTCCCCCTTTCAAAGTAGGCCTGGATATAGTCTGATTTCAATTCTATAATCCGGGTGAAATCTTTTATTACCTGATCATACAATCCCAATTTTTGGTTGGCGAGGCCCCTGTTAAAATAGGCCTTGATGTTAGAAGGTTCAAGCTCGATAACCTTGCTATAATTCTTGATCGCCTTCTCGTAGAGACCATTATCGAAGAAGGTATTCCCCTTTTTAAAATAGGCCCTTACTGAAGGCTCATCTGCATTACTTACAGAGACAAGAAAAGGAAAAAGCAAAAGATAAAAAATAGCTTTTTTCATACCTTCCCCTTATCCTAATTTATCTTTGTTAATTCAATCTCTCCCCAGCTTGCCATTGTTTTGCCAATGATAACCACGCCGCCTTTGATATCTTTGGATTCTCTGATTGACTCTATTTCCCTTTTAAGCCTAAATTTATCGCCTATTCTGTTCCCAAGTGCTGTAGCTGCTGCGTCTGCAATTGATGCTTTATTGGCCACAATACAGACCGCATCAGAAATACCAAGACTTAGGGAATGTCCTACAGTAGCAGAGGAAGTGCAGATGCCCGTCGGCATTTGTTCAGGATGTATAATAAGACCGAGTTTATTGCTTAATTGGGAGTTTCCGGCAAAGATGGAAACCGTAACAGGCCTTTTGGTTTTAAGAAAAATGTCTCCACCATTTTCAACAATAACTTCCTCGGTATATTTTAGAAGATCCATGCCGACAAACTGAGCTATTGTACCTGCTACCGCAGCCATTGGACCTACACCAAACATCCTCGTAGCCGAAATCATCTCCCTTATTATCACAGGTGCAAAAGGATCTTCAGGGTAAGGCAGAAGGGTTGACAAAAATGAAGATTTTGACCTTATATAATCTTCCAATTGGCTCCGGTAGTTATGTAGCCTATCCTTGGTCTGTTTACTCAAATCCCTGTTAGAACTGATCAGTAGATCAGTTTCTTTGATCAAAACCCTGAATGAGATCAAATCCTTGGGGTGTACACGTTTTCTGTATGCATGTTCCTTGGTCAATATCTAATCTCTATTCAAGTTGGTAGTTAGGTGCCTCTTTGGTGATAATCACATCATGGACATGTCCCTCCCTGATGCCTGCGGCCGTAATCTTTAAAAATCTTGCCTTAGCCTGTAACTCCTTTATATCACAAGCCCCAACATAACCCATGCCTGCCTTTAGACCTCCTACAAGCTGGTATATAGTATCTGCCAGGGGGCCCCGATAAGGAACCCTTCCAACTATACCCTCTGGCACCAATTTTGATTCTCCCACTATCATTTCCTGAAAGTAGCGATCCTTGCTCCCCTCCCTCATAGCCTCAATGGAACCCATACCTCTGTATACCTTATATGTTCTGCCCTGGAAAAGTTCAGTCTCTCCCGGGCTCTCTTCTGTGCCGGCAAGGAGACTTCCAACCATAACTGATAATGCGCCGCCAGCCAGTGCCTTTGTAATATCACCAGAAAATCTTAGACCACCATCTCCAATAATTGGAATATTTGCTTTGGCTGCTTCTTGAGCGCACTCCATAATAGCTGTCATTTGTGGTACACCAACACCCGCAATTACCCTGGTTGTACATATAGAGCTTGGCCCAATTCCCACCTTTACTGCATCAACACCGGCATCAATAAGGGCCTTGGCTCCCTCTGCTGTAGCTACATTGCCAGCTATCAACTCTAATTTTGGGAAATTCTTTTTAGTATCCTTTACCGCCTCTATTACACCTGTAGAGTGTCCATGGGCAGCATCAATAACAATAACATCTACATTTGCAGCTTTCAGTCTATCGATCCTCTCCTCTCTATCCGGTCCAACACCAACTGCCGCACCAACCCGTAATCTACCAATATGATCCTTGCATGAATTAGGGTATTTTTTTATCTTTTCAATATCCTTTATTGTTATAAGCCCCTTTAACTTTCCTGCATCGTCAATAACTAATAATTTCTCTATCCTTCTTTTATGTAAGATCTTCTTTGATTCCTCCAGGGTTATTCCAACAGGCGCTGTGGCCAGGTTATCCTTGGTCATTACCTCTCCAATCTTCCTATCCAGGTTTGTTTCAAACCTTAAATCCCTGTTAGTTATAATCCCCACTAAATTCCCTTTTTTCACGACAGGAACCCCGGAAATCCTGTACTTTTTCATTATGTTTAGGACCTCAAAAATCTCCTGTTCCGGGTCAATAGTAATAGGATCAATAATCATACCGCTTTCCGATTTCTTTACCTTCTCAACCTCCAAGGCCTGCCTTTCTATAGTCATATTTTTATGTATGAATCCCAAACCACCCTGCCTGGCCAATGCTATAGCCGCTTCCGATTCAGTAACCGTATCCATTGCTGCACTGACAATGGGTATGTTAAGGGATATGTTTCTCGAAAGCATTGTTTTAACATCTACATCTATTGGCAATATAGTAGATTCCCCTGGCACCAAAAGGAGATCATTAAAGGTCAGCCCTCCCTTTATTGATTGATTATCCATTCTTTTCTCCCTCCATATAATGTAAAAGTACGCCCTCTAATAAATCAGAATAACTTATCATTATCTCATCTTTCTCAAAATAATCCATAATTTTTATTACCATTAAGGTTCCAGCCAAGATAATATCCTCCCTTCCAATTTCAAGGCCTTTAATATTCAGCCTTTCCGCTTCTGGCATCCCCCTCATTTTTTCAAAGAGAAGCCCAACATCCTTCTTTCTAATTACAAGACCATTTATCTTTGCCTCAGTAGAGTCATCTTCTCCTATTCCATGTATAATTTTAGATAAGGTAACTACAGTTCCCCCTGTCCCTATAACAGAAAACTTTCTTTTCCCTATTTCCTTCAATGAGTCAAGCCTTGTTTTAAGCGTATCCTCGATACGATTGCTAAGTTGATGTATCTCCTCACCCTTTGGGGGATCGGTAATTAAATAATCCTCTGTTAAAATAACTACTCCAAGCTCTATTGATATGGATTTTCTCTCCTTATCATTGGTCGAGATAAATTCCGTGCTTCCACCGCCAAGATCAAAGAAAATTAAAGGCTCTCTCCTATGATTCAGTGATGATAACATTCCTTTGCAAGTCAAGTCAGCTTCCTCTTCCCCTGATATAATCTTTACATTATGACCTAACCTTTCAGCAATCAAAGTAATAAAATTATTCCTGTTGATTGCATCTCTAACCACTCCTGTTGCTACTACAATTGGGCAGGGAACACCAAATTGGCTGGCAATGCCAAAAAAATCCTTAAGTGCAGAAATACTCCTGGCCAAAGGACCTGGCTTAATTGTTCCAATTTCTTTCTTGTTAAAGTCCTCACCCAATCTTGTGATGACCCTCTTTCTTAAAACTGGCTTTAAGGGGCTGTCTGGCTTGCCTTTTTGAGCAATCAACATCCTAATGGAGTTGGTTCCTATTTCTATGGATGCAATAGGGTCCATGGTTATTACTTTTCAATTTAAAAAGTAATGTCCGTTGATAGTTGTCCGTTGTCCGTTGCAAAAAATTGTTTCATCAAAGCCATGTTATTCAGACGTAATCAGCTTTTTTCCGAGAGAACTATAATCATCTACGGCCATATTTCTTCATCTTTATTACTACGGACAACTGACCACTGACCACTGACATTATTATTCAACTTATTAAGCGAGACAAGACAGACTTTAATGTATCTATGCTGCCAGAATAAAAATGGTCTGCCCCTTCAATGACCTCAAAACGGGCCTCTGGATTCCAGGTATCGATAAAATCCCTTATCTTATAAGCTGGTGCAATATCATCTATGCCACCGGTTACTATTACATTTATCTTTGGGTTAAAGGATAAAAAGGAAAAATCTAAAAAGGTAACAGGTGGGGATATCATAGTTATTCTGTTGATCATAGGCTGAGTGTCTCTGACTTTGGCATTTACCCATGCCCCGAATGAATAACCAGCCAGATCAAAATCTCTCTTTCCCAGATCATACATATAAAGTAAGGCAGATTTCACATCCTCCTTTTCTCCTTCTCCCTGGCCATAACTCCCTTCACTGTCTCCTGCACCCCTGAAATTGAATCTCAGGGTGGAAAAAGCCTTGCCCTGATAAATCTTAACTATTGTCCCTACTACCGGATTATACATATCACCACCGTAAAGCGGGTGAGGATGAGTGACTACAACACCCCTTTCCCCTTCCTTCAGACATAATAAGCCTTCAATGTGCAGGCCTTTTGAGTTAAATCTGATTTTTTCTTCGATCATATAAGATAGTAGCTTTTTTCTGTTGGTCTAATATGGATGAACCCGTAAAAAGTCATAGGCCGAGGTCATTGCGAGGGCTTTGGCCCGAAGCAATCTAATAAATACAAGAACTTATGGAATATGAGATTGCTTCGCTCCGCTCGCAATGACATGCTTTTTGACTTTTTACGAGACTATCAATCTATGGAGTTAAAATCTTTTAAAGAGATTATTCATCTCTCTTTTTAACTTATCTGGCACCAGATTGAGATCCTTATCAGGCAAGATGGCAAATGTTGCCTCTCCTCTTGCCAAAATATTTTTATCCTCATCTTGAATCAATCCCTTGGCCTTGCATAAACGCCTATTTTCCCCTTCTATCATCTTGCCCTTAACGGTCAACAACCTGTACAATGGAACAGGCCTGATGTACTTTATTTTCACCCTTCGTGTAACAAAAAAAATCCTCCTGAAATATATCACAGCCCAGGACATGACTTCATCTAAAAGGGTTGATACAATCCCGCCATGAGCCATATTTTCCCATCCTTCATAATTCTTTCCCAGGGTTATATCTGAACAAACATGCTCTCCCTGTCTGTAGAAAGTTAGCTTAAGCCCTATTGGATTTGCAGTTCCACAGGCAAAACAGTTATAGCCTTCAAGCTTGGGAATACTTTCTATTGTTTCATCCATCTTAAAAACCCCTTACTCTTCCCAGAATAGTGTGCCAAATAATATCATGATCCCATTCATAAATAATTTCAATGGGATACTTAGATAATTGCAACCTGATATCCCTTGCCTGACTCCCCATCAGTCCAGAGAGAATAAAGTATTTTTTATTAACAAATCCCTCCCCCTTTAACAGTTTCAAGATAATATCATAGTGGATGTTTGCTATGAGCAGATCAGAGTAATAATCTATAAAATTTTCTGCCAAACCTTCTCTAACTTCAATCCTTTCCTCTAACCCATTCAATCTAACATTCAACAAGGCTGTTCTTGCTGCCAGGGGATTAATATCAACAGCCAAAATTCTCCCTGATCCCAGGAGGGCTGCACCTATGGCCAGAATTCCTGTACCTGTGCCCAGATCAAGAACCCTGTGAAATTGGTATTTCTCATATATTTTCACCAGGGCTAATAAACAATCCCTTGTTGTAGGATGAAGAGAGGTGCCAAAAACAACCCCAGGATCCAGCAATATCTTTATTTCCTCATCTCCTTTTTGAATATCTTCCCACGGAGGTACAATCAAAAAGCGAGATACCTTATGTGGTTTAATCTTGCCACCCAGCCACTCCTCATAGGTAAAATAAAACTCGTCCATCAATCTTAATCTCTTATCCTTATCAACTATCCTTTGCACAAGCCCCTTGGATGGACGAGAAAAAAACAGGAAGAAGCTGTCTTCCTCAATCCAATTTCCCAGAAAATCAGGTCCTAAAAGAGACTCTTCCTCCCTATTTAGGGGACCTTCAAGATAGTAAATATAAAGGTCCTGATAAGGAATACGGGCGACTGTATGGTCAATTTTTAATGTATTCAGCATTTGCTTGACCTTTGTCAGGGAAAAATTTATTTAAAGGATGTTGTCATTTTTTATCTACATCTGCAAGGATATTTTATTGACATGAAAAAAGATTTTTCGTAAAAAATATTCTCCACAAGAATCAATAAAATTTTAGGAGATTAGCCTTGTTAAGATCATTTAATGTAGTTTGTCCATTCTGTGAAGATATATACCCCTTCCCAGAAGATATTGAAAAGATTTACAGATGTCGATGCGGAGCTGTATATAAAATCGCCTGGCGGTATGATATGGAAGATACCGTAGACCAGTTAGCAAGATTCTTTTTAAAAGATGAAGACTCTTTAGAAAGTAAATTAGGAAATAATATTTTATGCCATGCAGTTGTCTATGAAGATATACAGAATCTTATAAAAATGAAAATGGAATATGATGCAGTTAAGTATATTCGCCAGATCCAGAGCTTTGACCAGAATTACCCTCAAAAAGTTGGTCTTGTCTGGTTAGGTAATTATAAAGGGAAAAATTTTCGCACTTAACCCTACTATTCCCCATATATTGGCTATACATGTCTCTTATATACATTCCTTGAGACCTTTGAAAAATTATCTTACAAGTCATTGCGAGGAGCGAAGCCCGCCTGCCAGATGGCGGGCAGGCGACGTGGCAATCTTTTATATTTTCGATGAATTAGAGATTGCTTCACATTCGTTCGCAATGACAGAGCGGCCATTTTTCAAAGGTCTCTCCTTAACCAGATCACTCCAAAATAGGTATTTATTACTCAGGTCATAAAATAGTTTACATTTTTGATTTTATATATTGATGAACCCGTAAAAAGTCTCAATAACATGTCATTTCGAGCGAAGCGAGAAATCTTACCAATGTAACATGCTGAAAACACAAGATTTCTCCCTGCAGTCGAAATGACAGATTAACCGAATCCGACTTTTTACGAGGTTATCTATATTGGAGCTAAAATATTATAAAATGTAGGGGTTCGATTTACCCGCCTGCTAACGCCTAAGCGTAGCAATGGCGGGCGGGTCGAACCCTGGCCCAGACCTGACTTTCCAGAACCTGAGACTTCTCCGAAGCTATCGCGCCAGGGCGGGCCCGTTTTTCCCGATCCCGTCACATCGGGACGGGGCGGGCTTGACCTGCCCGCCATCTGGCAGGCGGGAATCAAGCCCCTACGTTTGATGAATCAATTCTTATTTGGGTTATAAAGGACAATGAAAAATGTAAACAATATAATTCTCTCATTAATAAAAGCCGCCTGCAGCGTATAGTGTTAACCTTGATGACCTCGTAAAAAGTCAAAAATGGGACGGCAAGATAAAAAGTTCCAAATGCAAGGCTTGCGAATCTTCAGGAATGAGACGTACTGACAGTACGCCGCAATGACGAAAGATGAAGCGTAACGCAGCAGTTGGACTTTTTACGAAGCCGTTAACCTTGAACAGTAAGTAGCTAAAGGATAACTACCAAAGATATGGACACAACCACCCATGCACTTGCAGGATACATCATTGTCAAGACTGGCTTGAATAGGGATACTGGAAGATGGGGAACAATAGCAGGGGTCATTGGCTCCATTTTTCCTGATGTGGATGGCATTCTGGGGATATTCCTCGGCACAGAATTCATGATCAAATATCATCGGGGTATGACCAATTCCATTTTCTTTACTGTTCCCATCTCTCTTCTGCTTGCCTGGCTTTTTGTAAGGCTCTCCAGGATAAAAAAATTCTGGACCTTTTTCCTTATATTTGTAGTAGAGATTCTGGCCCACACCTTTATGGACCTTATAACCTCTTTTGGGACCATGATCCTGATCCCATTATCAAATAGTAGGTTTAGTCTGGATTGGGTATTTATCATTGATCCTTATCTTTCCTTAACTTTTCTCTTACCTATTATTGCTATATTTGTCTGGAAGAGGAAGGCCAATACAATTGCAAGAACATCTGTGATTTTAGTTGCCCTGTATATTTCCCTTTGTGCCTATAATCATAGTTGGGCCCTAAATCTAACAAAGAGATATTCCACTGAAAAGGGCTTATCTGTCCAGATGTTAGCCTCTCTTCCCCAGCCTTTATCCCCCTTTCTTTGGGGTAATTATATCCTCACGGAAAAGAAGGTTTATGCCGGGTTCGTAAATCTTATTGGAGATATAGAAAAGGCAAAAAGATCAGATTGGAATTTTTTAAGCAGGGCTTTTTCAAGGTATCAGCCGATCGGGTTAATCCAATACCAGACATGGGACCGCTTTGATGATTCTCCCTGGGTAAAGAGAGCCTTGAAATTAGAAGGGGTTAAGGAATTCCTATGGTTTGCCAGGTTTCCTATAGCAAGGTATAAGGGAGTTATAGATGGAAATAATAGGGTTGAGTTCTTTGACCTACGTTTTGGCGCAATGGAGATTAGAAGGCCATTTCTATATGTTGTTGATTTTGATCAAGAAGGAAATGTAGTCTTCCAAGGGTTTCTTAGGAAGTCCAAATAATACCCTTTTGAGGCCATTTTTTCTCAGATCAAACTGAAACATATATCAAGCTGATCTGCTGCTGACTGAGCTTAACGTAATTAGCGGCAGTTAGGTGCCGAATATCTAAGTACTAGCGAAGCTACGCCTTCCAGGCCCAGGACGGGCAAACCAACGAGACACGAAGGTAGTAAAAAATCCGAAATTCGAATATCGAAATTCAAATGTTCAAAATTCAAAACATCCCAAAGTGTTACTTGCTTAAAGAAAGGGATTCTTGGTTTAGAACATTGGGATTTTGGTCATTCGGATTTGTTTTGGATTTCGTGCTTCGGATTTTGAATTTAAAGCAGAAAAAATTGATTGAACCACAAAACTTGACATTTATCCGCCTCAGGCGGATAAATTTTAAGATCTTGGCTTATGTAGACATATAGATAGGGCCTTTCTCAAGGCTGATACAAATCTGTCAAAGGTCTCTGTTCTATGTCTTCTACCTTGACGTGTCAGATCAGAGAACATTTTTTTTCTCAAACCTTTAGATATTTCCAATTGGACTCCACCACCACTCCAACATCGATTGCATATGTTTCTCTGACTTTCCCCCTGTAATGACGATCTTGGGCTTTTCTCTACGGTGAATCCAGCCTGGGTAAGGGCTTTTTTAATCTTTTCTTTGAAATCGTTATCTTTGCCGCCAAGATACACCGCCTCTTCATCCTCTTTGCAACCATGGAGTGCCAGAACTGTCTTGTACTTTTTTATTATGCTGATCCCCTGCGGTTCATCGAAATTCTCGCTGGTGATATGCAGATCAGAGTTCCTCGTCTGCTTTATCCCCTCGAAGCAATAAAAGGTATGTAAACAATCAGCAATTTCATCGGCAAGCTCCATAGTTCCCGGTTCAATGCCTCCACCATGTGGCGCAATAACAGCTATTCCAGAGGTGCCTTCTCTTAAGTTGATCCGATAGTCTGTTCCTTCCTGCTCGTCCCACCTTAGCTGCTTGTAATTTTTGTATTTGTCCACAGTGTCGACTGCCACTTAATTATGCTGGATTTAAAGATGGACCTCAGCCACGAGATCTGACAATTACTTACCTTATACCTCAAAAAGTTGTCTCGAGCTTTTAGTTAAGATTTTATTGCCCTTGTGAGTGATCAAGATCACATCTTCCAATTTAGCCACTCCAACATTCTCATCCATCATGTGCATATCCAAGGCAACTACACAGCCATCTGAAATCTCTGAATGATTATTCTCAGAGAGTATAGGAGGCTCATTTAATTCTATTCCAATACCATGGCCAATAATGCTACTCTTTTTTCCTCCACCAAAATTCAAAAAGGCATCTGTTACATTGAGTTCCTCTGATTTCTCTATTGCCATTTTATAAATTTCACTGCATTTCATCCCAGGTTTTATCCGTTCTATAAGAAAATCAGCGATCTCTTTTAGGCTATTATACATAGTCCTAACCTTTTCATTGGCCTTGCCCAAGATATATGTCCTGGTCTGGTCTGCGTGGTATCCGGCTACCAGAGTTGGAATGTCAACAATAAGGAGATCTCCCCTTGAAATTTTTCTCCTTGAAGGTCCGGCTGGAACTGATGGACTCAATCCCACACCTGTTATTGTGTAGACGACCCCGCTGATTTTAAAAAGGTTTTCTCCAGAGGAAATAGGCCCCCTGCTCATAAAAAAATCCGGTTGTCTGATGAAAAATATTCCTTCATGTCCGGCCAATCTATGGGCGTTTTCAACAGCAGCTGCAACTTCAAGCTCTGTTATTCCCTCCCGTAAAGTCGTCAAAACCGCTTTATGCCCCATGTCAATCGCCTCACAGGCCTCTTTGATCTTATCTATTTCAGATGCATCTTTTCTTTTTCTTTGTTCCAAAACAATAGGTGACACATCCATAAAATTGTAATCAGAAAAAACCTTTTTGAATCCATAAAATTGTTTTGCTGGCAGGATGTCTAATTCAGTTCCAATCCTTTTGTTAGTCTGCGATTTAGAAAATAGTTCTCTGTAAATGATTTCTAATCGACGTTCATCTCTCACCTTATCTTTTTTAATAAATACATCATTTAAAGCGAATTCAAGTCCACTTCTAACAAACAGGAAATAGTCTTCGGGTAATACAACAAGGTAAGACGGCTGGGCTGTTCCTGTATAGTAAAGTACGTCTCGAGAATAGAACAATAGAGCACAACATAGTTTCTGTTCCTTTATCTTGTCCTGTAATAACTTAATTCTGTCTTTATGTTCCATTACCTACATTCCTTCTCAAACAATGCCCTCTATTACATTCTGCAGTCTTTCTCTCCTTTGACTACTCCCACAGTTAGGCCTGCTTTGGATACCTGAAGCACTGGCCGGTTTGCCTTAGCTCGCATCCAGTTGATAGCACGTAACACAGTTGGTTGCTGAACTATGTGCCGCTCCAGTGCGTATTTTCCTGGAAAGTTCATCAACGTTATGCCGATCAGGATAGTGACGAGCCCCTGGCCTGGCAACAGCAACATTGCCAAACCAGCCAAGACAAATATGATGCCGATAATATTCTTGACAACCAGGCCTATAAGTCGTGTGACCGGATGCCTTCCATGGTAGCGATCTGGGTCTTGCTTCTCAAGTTTGAAGTAATCCTCTGGGATGCGAACAACTAAGATGGGAATCACAATCAGAGTTCCCACAAAAGTAGCCATTGATAGTATCCCGATCCACCAGAAAGGGATCTCATGAATGCGAATCCACTCAAGTATCATAACCTGTCCAGTCAACTATTTAACGTGTACTCTAACATCCTCAATAAAGTGTGGAAAATGTAGGGTCGGCTTGCCCTGCCCGCTCTGGCACATATTCCATGTATTCAAGCATATAGCCAGATAATCAGTTCTGGGCCAGGGTTGCGCAGCTCGAATCGGTTACCGGTTAACGTCATACGAAACGAGCAGCGAAACCGTAGAACGTTAGACGAAACCACTATCGCTTCGCTAACTATTGCTTGAACTGCCTATGGAAGCGTCAGCTAAATAAAGGAATTAAAATCCCGGCATAGTTAAATTTTTCCACTGACGGTGTGTCCTTACATAAACCATTTCCTTGTATGGTGAACTGCATCGCCGAACTTTCGCATAAACTCCATTTCTTCCTCGCAAAGCGGACCCTTACGAAGGGCTGCCAGATTTTCCTTTAGCTGTTTCTCATTAGAAGGCGCTGTCATGCAGACATCGATGTGGGGATTTGAGAGGACAAATCGGTAGCACATGCCAGCGGTGGGAATTCGCCCGTCTTTAGGCCAGCCACTCGGCCTTCTGAGCAGATACCGCCACCGTGTGGCAGTGTAACTCACCACACCCGGATTATATTCATTCAGATAGGGAAAGATTTCGTGCTCAGCGCCACGGTGAGCAGCATTGTACCGCATCATAATAACATCGAGAACGCCATCAGCCACGAGTTTACCGGCGAATTTCCGATTGTGGGTTGAAATACCAATACAGAGGATCTTACCCTCCTCGCGCAAACGATAAAGCTCTTCTCTAACATGATCTGAGAAATGCTTTTCTTTCATCACCCCGAGAAAGAGAAAAACATCAATATAGTCGGTGCGCAATTGACGGAGCCTCTTTTCCAGAGTGCGACGAAGATTTGGCTTAGGGAGCAAAAGGTTATATGCTCCGGTGGCGACAGTATAGTTTTCTCTATTATTTTTCAGAACGTCCCGCAAAACACTGATCATCTGCGTGTCAAAACCATAGTAGAAGAAATAATTGATCCCCTCATCCAAGGCTTTATAGATGGCTCCTTTTCCTGGACGGTAGGTGGCTGACATGCCAAGCCGGTTCACCGCAATGCTGGTGTTTCCGAGGCTTGTATGGGTAAAATCCTGATCCAAGCTATTATCCTCAATTATCTATTCTAAATTAGAGGCCATTGCATCCTGCTGAAGAGTTTCCTTTTACGTAATATTGATATCCCCTTGAAGGGTTCATTTGCCGACCTAGCCGTGTCCAGCTCCAGCGATTTTTTAGCAAGCATGCAAAAAATTAATCTTTAATTCCCTGATGAATAGCAGCAACTCCGAAAAATAACTTTTGAAAATAAACACCTTTAAAACCCGCCTGAAACATAATATCCGCTAATTCCTCAGCATTATAAAATAGAGGAATGGTTCTTGATAAATATACATACCCTGCTCTTGAACCAGATATTGTAATTCCAGTCCGCTCTATAAACAATTTTGTATATAGGTGAAAAAGTCGTCTGATAAGTAAATGAGGGGGTTGACTCGTCTCTAAATTTATAAAATACCCACCTGGTTGTAAAACACGATAAAACTCTTTGAAACTCTGGATCAATATATCTCGATTCAGATTAATATTCCGCGTAGCAAAAGAGATAGTAATAAGATTAAAGGTATCATTCGGGAAAGGTAATTTTTTAATATCAGAAAGAACAAATTTGATATGTTTTGCGTCTGGTTTTAATCTGGCCTTATTGAGCATTGGTAATGAAAAATCAGCTGCATATATTTGAGTTCCGTTTGTTGCGATATTGCTAAGATTTGATGCCATCTCACCAGTACCACTACACATATCAATCCATAGATTACCTCCAGCCATCGCTGCAGCTTTAGCGGCACGTTTACGCCAAACGACATCCAGACCAAAAGTCAAAATATGATTGATTAACTCATATGTCTCTGGAACTTCAGAGAATATGTTTCGAATTCCTTTATTCATGTGTCAGAAGCTAAGGCAATTTCTATTTCAATATGTTTTTGCAGAAGAAGTTTTTATTAATGCTTGCAACGACTCGAATAACCTGCTTCTATGGAGCGCCCAGCGGAATAGAGGGCAGGTGCATTGACGGGTTAGGCAATAGTTGTATCAAGGGCTAAATGTTTCCTTTCGAAATGAAGACCCCTAACTTTATTCAAAATGGAACTGTACGGTGATTTTGCATTCTTTCCCCTTAAACTTGAGACAGCGACTGAGATCTGGAGTTCGGGTATATTTAAGCTTCATCGCATCAAACCATCCCTCGATCCTCTCAAAGATTCCGCACTCGTAATCGGGAAGGACTCCCAGTTTCTTCATACCTTCATGGGCAAAGCAGTCTAAGAAGTGGAAAACTTGCGAGTCATTACCAGGATAATCGATTTGAACGGAGATAAAGTCTGGAAAGAAAACCTGTTTTCCTAACTCAAACAATTCCCGGTATTCCTCAATATCTTTCGGGAGTGGTGCTTCGGCGATTTTCATCAAACGCCCGAACTCAATCTGCCCCAACTTTCTGCATACCCGAAGATTCATGGGGCTTGCCTCAGCCATGCCAAACTTCGCCGCCACCTCGCCATACCAAAGGGCGTCGTGTGTCATCCAGTTTTTGATCAGGATGTCTCTTAGCTGGTCTTGATTTATTGTACATGATGCCATCATCGTTCCTATCTGCTTGCAAAGATGTTCTTAACGCAGAGCTCACCTGCGGGCAGGTAAGGGCAACTCTCTTAAGGCTAAAAAACACATAACAGCTTAAAACGATAGACCGCTATTATACTGTTCGTCTGGTGAATTGTGATGTTAGCCGGCCATCATTCATATAGTTTTATCGGAATAATCTTCTGGTAACGGGGAAAATCCTTATCTGTAGTAAAGATCGGAACATTAATTCTTTTTGTAATAGCACATATAAGGAAATCAATATGAGAGCCTTGAATTCCTTTTTCCCTACATTTGTTGCATAATTCGGCAGCCAATTCATAATCAATATCTTGAATGGGAGTGTTTTCAAAAGAGGAGAGTTTTTCTTTTAGTTTTCTAAATTTGCGTAGATTACTATAACCAGATAAAATTTCTTGACGAATAGGACCAATGATGAGGGCCCTTTGGTCTCGGATAAGAGACTCAAGTTGATCTATTTCATATTGATATTTGTTATTGTGGGTGCGTAAAGCATAAGACCAAATGGGAGTATCAACAAGAACTTTCACCGACTTCTTCCTTTTTTGTAATCATAATCAGGATCTGGGTCCATCTTTCCGAAAAGACTTATTATTTCCAATTGCTTGTGTCTATTAATTAATTCTTTTAGAGCCAAGTTTACAGTATCTTTTTTAGTTCTTAAACCGCTTATTTCTAATGCTTTTCGTAATAATTCCTGATCTATGGCTAAGTTTGTGGGCATATCAGACCTCCTTTTTTACACAACATATCACACAATCCGATGTATGTCAACGGCTATTCAGGTCCTTGTGCAGACGCAGGTTATGCAATATTATTTTTGAAATGACCTGTAATTATATTGTTTCAATAATAGCCTGGATCGGAAAATGGTCGCTGTAACCTTTTTTGTCCTTCTTTATAAATTCTTTTGGCCGCTTCTTTTTATCAGTCGCCATCACATTCGGCCTGAATATTTCCACCGAGTCATGTTTAATCTTTTAGCCTTGAAGGCCGTAGTACAGTCCGCGTGAGATGATGAATTGATCCAATAGGTTCATGGTGTTGGTCGAATCTGAATAAAAATGGGTGCCTACATCCGGCATTCCCAAAAATTTCCACATGCAATTGTAAAAATAGGCCTGAAGCTTTAAGTAATTTTCAGAAGACGGTGTGTGTTGTCTGCCTTTTGTCTTTTTTACTTCTTCTTCCAGTTTATCTTCTCCACTCGACGCTTTTAGCTCGACCATAACACTTCTGTTGAATGGTTCGTCATTAAAGTCACCCATAAACAGCACGTTCTTATTCCATCTTTTATTTAGCTTATCTATTGTGGCTTGGGAATCATCCATGGGAAGATAATCTTTTTTTGGATATTTTAGGATGCTATCAGCGAGCCTTCCGCAGCTGTTTGCTACAGTGATTCGATATGGCTCGGTTAGAAATTCTCCCCTCCATCGGGACGGCCAATGATTGACAAACACTGCAAATTCTGCATCATTTTCTTTCACTTTTAAATTTACCTGAAAAATGTCTCGGGTCGGATAACGCAGATGCACATTGTGGCCTTTAGGTTCTCCAACGATTTCAAAAATATTTTTAGAATAAATTAGTGACGTGTCGATGCCGCGGATATCTGGAGCTTCGATATGGGCAAGTTCGTAGTCGTCTCTTGCACAAGCATTGATCAGCCGCTGGGCGACTTTTTTATTTTCGATTTCGCAAATGCCTAACAAATCCGGCCCATTACCATCGTGCATTAAATCGATCACCTCCGCCAAATTAGTGATTTTGGCATTAAGCGCATCTTCATCCCATCCTTCGTCAGGAGTATATTCGTAGTCAGCAGCAATTTCAGAAAGTGTTGTATCAAACAAATTCTGTAAGTTCCAAAACGCTATTTTTACTTCACTCATATCTACACCCTCCTGTTTTGACCCATGCTGAAGTTGTATTTCCTAATAATTTTCTGCATAGTACACACGTAGAGTTGAGGAGCGCGCCGCTTAAGGCGTGCCCCTCTCAAACGAAATGTTAGGAGCCGATTCGTAACGCGAATCTGATCCTGCCTTTTCAATAAGGTAAACACCTAAAATTCGTACGCCGAAAGTCAAAATTGTAAAAAGAATAAGGGAACCAAATTCAAGCCTCATCCCTTTAAAAAGCGTGGCTAACATTGCGATAGGGACAACGCCAATTCCCATTAGAAACAAACCAATGAATACAGCCCATCCACCCCAAAGAACATATGTTAAAAGTAGACCGCTGAACCATACATTAACGCCAAACATGTATGAGGCAAAAACCATACATGATCCTGAAAAAGACCTTATTTTACGAAATATTGAAAGTGGTAGAAGTATGATTATAAAAATGGCAAGAGCTATAATAGAAAAGAGATTAAGCCAAGGAAGTATCTTTGTGCTGAGCCAAACACCGCCCCATATGAAAAGAACTGGTATTGCCAAAATGCAAATAAAGATTGCCAATCCTAATACATAAGTTCCAAACTCTTTGATTTTTTCTTTCATCTCACAGGCTCCTTGTATAAGAGATTAGATAGTTATTAAAGATCCCATAGGAACCTACATCCCTATATTTCATAGAGAAAGTAAACCAAAAAAGAGGAGGTATGCCCCATGAGACTGAAGGATTATGCCAGAAATCATAAAAAACGTAAAGGCTATGTTCAGTAGCCAGGTCTGTTAGATGGTGGGAGTTAATGTGAGCGAAATGAAACTTAATATTGTGCGAAACAAAGGCATTCTATCATGCTACGTTAAAAGATATAAAGTGAATAATCGTGTTTTAGGAGAGACCACATTAAGATGATTTCGTGACACTCAAGTTGTTTTAGAACCAACCCCTTTTATAAGTTTACTAAAAGTGTTACCTATGTCTCCGTTCGCTCATCTTCTTACCTGCCCTTGAGATACGTTTTAAGATCTCTGTAATAATTCTCATGAGGGCCAATCATTATTAGTTCCAGGTCATTGCCAACAAACCGGTATGATAATAAGTGCTGGATAGTTTGGATCTTGAATTTATAGACATAAACTCCACGAAGATCGCCCTTTTTTTCTTGCCCAATAGTAGGACTATCCAGTATTTTCTGGATTTGCTTGTCTAATATCTTTTTCTCTTGTTTTCTGAATCTCTTGACTTTTCTTTCAAAGGAACGGGATTGTATGATTTTCATGGGCGGTTATCCAAACATATATTCCGAAGACTCTCCTTGATCTAACTCTTCCAACCCTATCAAGATTTCCTTGATCAAAATGTACGTTAAATCAGGATTTTCTTCAGCACACTTCCCAATTCTTGCCCAGTGCTCGATCTGCCCAGTTAAAGATCTGTTATCCACTTTGCTGAATAATCTGGCCTCTCGGACCAACTTGTCAGAGACCCTTACCGCATTAGTCATAACAAAATCCTCCTAAGTTGTTGGATGTTGCTATATTAGCACACATCGTTTCATTTTGCAACATTTTATTTACAGAATTATTGCGGGCCGATTTTGATAGGATTAACCGTGCTACTAAGTTGCTGTGAAAATCCGATAGGCTTTTACCAGTCAACCTTCAGCGGCGGGTTAGGTATTAAAAATGCCCAAAGTCAAGGACCGTTTACACTCATCGGGCCAGACTGTCTCTAATGAGGACTTTTGCCTGCCTCCGTCAATCAGACCTGTAAGCCCATTAAGCCGAACTTCTCCATCATGAAGCGGTGAAATGCGTCGTCATCAAGATTTGCGCGTTTTCCGAGAAAATCCTCACTTAAGGGACCTGCGGAATAGACCGCCTTTGGGGCATCCGAGAGAACGGCCTCCAAAATAAGATCGGCGATTAGATCGGGGCCAGGAATGGACAGACCGGCGAACATCTTCCCCGTCGATGCTCCTGCGGTCTGATAGATAGGTTTATAATCCGGATCAGTTCTGGCCATGAGATCGCCTGTCAATTTATTGCCAACTTCATTAAATTCAGTAGCAATGGGACCTGGGCGGATGGCCACCACCCTTATTCCAAATGGAGCTAACTCCATACGTAATGCATCAGTGATGCCTTCCACTGCATACTTGGTTGCTGCATAGACCCCGCTTCCGGGAAAGGTGAATTTTCCGACGATGGAGCTTAGGTTCACAATGGTTCCTTTTCTCAGATTGCGCATTCCGGGTAAACAGGCCTGTGTGACGCGGATAAGTGCGAACAGATTGACCTCAAATAGGCGTTTGATGGCCTCCATGGAGACATCCTCCAGCGCGCCCCGTATGCTGTAGCCGGCATTGTTTATGAGGACGGAAACAGGCGCTGGTAGGTCTGAAATGTAGCGGCAGAATGCCTCTGTGTCCTCAGGCTGTGAAAGGTCCACCTGCTTGGGAGTGATGCCCTGAAACTGATCAGCCAGTTCATTTAGACGATCAATCCGTCTAGCCGCAGCTATGACCTGAAAACCCTTTTCTACCAATCTAATGGCCGTCTCCCGTCCCATTCCACTACTTGCCCCTGTTACCAGTGCTGTCTGTTTTTGCTCTTCCATCTTTGCCTCCTTAAGAAGTTAAAATGGGTCAATTCTGCTCTTGACCCCTTTTTTTACTTTCGCCGATTGTACTTATAGAAAAAGCGATCAGCCACTGTGCAGCGAAATAGGTGCTCAAAGTCAGGGCCCTCGCAACTAAAAAAGGCTCACGAAATCGGTTGAGGGCTAAAACGGAATCGGAAATGATGAATAGAACGGCCCCGAGGAATGCAAGCAGCGCGGTTCTCTCGGCGGTCTGTGACCATCGTTCCCAAGCTCGCCAGCCCATAACCAGGATTACTACAATATATACCGCCACAGACAATTTCATCACTCCCAGATAGGGAGAAAGGATACTATATATCAAGATGCCGTAAAGGACAAAAGGAATCAGCAACCACGGTGCTGGCCTGATCTTCCTGCCATAGGTAAACGCAGCGATATAAAAAAGATGTGCAATCAGGAAGCTGATGAGTCCCGGTACGAATTGGTCTGAGGGCAGCATTAAGAAAATATCACCAGCCATGGAACAGACTAACCCGGCAATTATGGCAAATGCGTAAAAAGCGTGTGCTTCCTTTGTTTTAAGAATGGCGATTAGGAGAATAAACACCATTGTCAGTGGTTTGAACACATAGATTTGCATCCGCAAGGCGTGATATTCAGCCCATATATGCAAGATCGCCGATCCAACTGCCAATAGTGTTAATATTATACTCGCTTTTTTCATAAGCAACTCCTGGTTATGGAACGTCGCTTGCTGTTAAACAATCCTCCTACATCCACCTGCTGAAAGGGGTCAAGTCTGGTTTTGACTCTTTGTTAACAGGATCAAAAAGCCAAGAGCAGACCCCTTATCTGACGTCGGGATTAAGCTGCGGCGGTTAACGAGCACGAACCAGGAAAAAGGCAATGACCGTCGCAAGCCGAAAAACATTGAAACAACAGCTCTCCTACCCGTCAGCTCGAATGACTTATTAGACCTATTCCTGTTCGAGATTATTTGGTAAGACATCTGCAAATACAAAACCATCACGCTTAACAATCTCTCCAACTTTCACATTAAGTGATTCGTTAAACTGAGGGCCATCAACTACAAAAGTATGAAATTCCCCATTCTCACCACATGGATCAATTCCTTCTGGTAGATCAGTAAGAAATGATTGGTCAAATTCACGACCAGCAAAACTTGACGGCAAAAATGTGGGGTCAACACAGGTTATAAATGCTCGCAAGCCATTAGAAACCATTTCATTTGCTAATTGTGTAGTAGGTATCCCCCAAAGTGGAAACAGTGGTGTTATTCTGGTGTGTTTTAGATTTTTTTCGCGATACTCCCGTACGTCTTGAAGGTATAAGTCTCCAAATGCCATGCACTCGATATTCTCTGCTTCCGCCTTATTAATACACTCCTGCATTACTGCTTGATATTCCTCATTGCTACAAGGATGTGGAATTGAAAGGACATCCAGAGGAAGCCCTATAGCCTTTGCCTGTTTCTCTAGCAAATCCATGCGAACAGCATGCATTGTAACACGCTGATATGTTTGATTAATAACAGTCACAAGCCCCACAAGGTCAATATCCTTTTTATGTTGCAGAAGATGAAGTGCCCAGGCACTATCTTTTCCACTGCTCCAATTAAGTATGGTTCTTTTGCTCATTGTTTCTCAAGAGGTCCAATTCCCCATCTTAGCAGCAGACCACTTTCTCTTTCCTTCTCATAAAGCTTCGAGCAATATCCTTATACATTATCAATTCGGGCTTCTTGAATCCCGCCAAGACGGGAAAACGACCTTTCAAGTCGTCTCAATCCTTATTGGTTAGGCTTTCTAATTTGTCACAAAGTCAAAATTTCACGGCCACACCCAATGCTCATTCTACTCTTTTAACCAACAATACAAATGGCCAATGAAGTTTAAAAGAACCCCTACAGCTATCAATGTCCAATTATGTATCCATAGCCCGTAGATAAGAGGTATGGCTCCCAGAACTTGCAATACGAGATGCACTGGATTTGCATGTTCAAGGACTCTTCTTTCCAGCCAATTAGCCTTTTCTCCCTGATTATATTGTTGTATTCTCATTTCTGCCCAACCCATATTTTTCACCTCCTATCAACTATTAACAAGCCTCGTATAAGAGATCAGCGGCGCGGTTCGCCACGTCCGCTGAATTGATTTGTTAGGTGCTGTTTGCCTGTGTTTGAAGAAAATCGAACCACTTCTGATCCGCCAGAACCACGGAAGTTTCGACCTGACGTCCGGGAATCGACCAGTATTTTTTCAGCAACCGATCCTTCTCTTCTGGGGAAATTAGTCGAAAGCCATTTTTCTCATAGAAACGAATCGCCCAAACGGCATCTGCCCAAGTGCCGATTAAAATCGGGTGATCGGTCTGCCTGCGAAGCTCGGATAATAATTTTTCTCCAACACCCTGATTTTGTCTATCCGTGCGGACATAGGAATGCCTGATGAGAGTCACATCTTGAACGTTTTGAATGCCCATCACACCAATCAATTCGTCATCTTCTTCGTATCCCCAAAATAGCACACCATCATTGATTTCATGCTTTAGCTCATCTCTAGACATGTAGGGGTCTTTCCAACGGTCCTCGGGGATAACACCATTGTATACTTCTGCAGCCTCATTGATAATGGAGTAGATAATTTCAAAATCGCTATTGTCACAGTATCGAATCATTATCTTCGTCTTATGAAAATCGAACGTTACCTCGTATAAGAGATCAGATAGTTATTAAAGATCCCATGGGACACACCTCTATATTTTAATAGAAGAATAGATAAAAGCCCAAAAATCAAAAAAGGAAGTATGCCCCATGAGATTGAAAGATTATGCCAGAAATCATAGAGAACGTAAAGACTATGTTCAGCTGGCAGAGTTATTGATGGTAGGAGTGGATGTCACTAAATAAAAGTTATTTAGTTATTTAAGGGATGTCCTCCTTTACGTTTGGGTCTTTTAAATTTATAACTTTACAATAGGAACCAAAAGCTGTACATTAAGTTGTACAGGAGGTATCCTATGGAAGCAACAACCTACACAGCAGTCCGACAGAATTTGGCAAAAACAATGGAGAAGGTCTGCAAAGACCATTCACCAGTCATTGTGACTCGAAAAAAAAACGACTCCGTGGTTATCATGTCACTCGAGGACTACGAGGCATTGGAAGAGACATCCTATCTGCTACGATCCCCTAAGAACACCAGACGTCTAATCGAGTCGATTGCCCAGCTTGAAGAAGGTAAAGGCACCGAAAGGGGTCTGATCGAGTGAAAATTATCTTTTCCGAGCACGCTTGGGAGGATTATCTCTATTGGCAGCGCTCGGACAAGAAAATCCTCCGGCGAATCAACAGATTAATAAAAGAGATCATGCGCACTCCTTTTCAAGGCATGGGCAAGCCTGAGCCTTTAAAACACGCTCTTTCTGGCTATTGGTCCCGCCGAATCAACGATGAGCACCGAATCGTTTATAAAATCACAGA
>JAUWZV010000038.1 GCA_030615105.1 Desulfobacteraceae bacterium | reverse complement strand
GGCGCCCTTAAAGGAATACTTTTTTCCTCTGTACTATTTATAATATATATATGGATAAGCTACTGGCTTTTTATTTATTGGGGTATTTGGGTCAACATCATTTACCCCCTTCTTGTCCTTATTTTAGTCTATACCTCCCTTACAGTATATCGTTATTTAACCGAAGAAAGAGAGCGGAAAAAAATTAAGGGCGCCTTTACCTATTATGTTTCCTCTTCTGTGGTCAATGAGATGTTAAAACATCCTGAAAAATTGAAACTGGGTGGAGACAGAAAAGAGCTTTCAGTACTCTTTTCAGATATTAGGGGTTTTACTACTATTGCTGAAGGGCTAACACCTGAAGAATTAGTACATCTTTTAAACGAATACCTCACCGTTATGACAGATGTTATCTTCAAATATGATGGCACCCTGGATAAATATATGGGAGATGCTATCATGGCCATATACGGGGCGCCCCTCGATTTACCGGATCACTCCAGCAAAGCATGCCACTCTGCCCTTGAAATGATAAAGGAGCTAAAAAACCTGAATCAAAAGTGGATTGGCGAAGGTAAGCAGCCTATGGATATCGGCATTGGAATAAACACCGGTCCCATGATGGTTGGCAATATGGGATCGGACCAGAGGTTTGATTTTACTGCTATGGGTGACTCAGTTAATCTTGGGTCCAGGCTGGAAGGTGCAAATAAAAGCTATAAGACCAATATAATAATTAGTGAATTCACATTTAAGAAGGTAAAAAACGAATTTATCTGTATGGAGCTTGATTCAGTCAGGGTCAAAGGAAAAAAACGGCCAGTAAAGATATACAACTTGGCAGGATATAAAGATCTCCCTGAGATACAGGAAGAGATTATTAATCAATTCAATCAGGGGCTAACTTTTTACAAAAATAGAAAATGGGATAAAGCAATCCGTATCTTTGAAAATATTACTGCAATGGATCCTGATCTATATGCTGCACAAGTCTACATTGAACGATGTTTCGATCTCAAAAAAAGTCCGCCACCTGTTGACTGGGATGGAGTTTATACCATGACCAGCAAATAGCATATCTCACCATCCCCTATTCTTCTACCTTCTTTTTACGATACTGGATATATGCATTGCGGAACGCCACGTAGGGGTCGATCGCTGCTTCCTTAAGAGATTCGTAATCCCCGATCCTAAATGAAGTCTCGTTTACTTTCTCGATGGTCCAAATTTCCAGGTATGCTTCGGTGGGCTCCACATATGAGACAGGATTCAAGAACCAATCTCCGACCATCCCCACGGAGTCACGCAGGGTAGAGGGGCCCAGAATAGGCCACACAATGTAAAAACCGTTGCCGATCCCATAAATTGCAAGGGTCTGGCCCAGGTCTTCCTCGCTGGGATTCAACTCAGGCCACCTTTTGGCGGGGTTTCCAAATCCAAGGACTCCCACGGTGCTGTTTATCAGAAACCTGGTTAATTCCGCACTAGCTGCGCGCCCCTTTCCCTGCAGGATGCAGCTTACCATCCGAATGGGCATGGTGAGATTATGGAAGAAATTTTTTACACCACTCCTGGCGGGCTTGGGTATCACAGCCCTGTATCCCCTTGCAAGGGGCTTTAGAGCCCAGAAGTAGAGCTTGTCGTTGAAGTGGAACATAGCCCTGTTCCAGGGTGATAGAGGGTCTGCCACTTCCACTACCTCTTCTTCGGCCTCTTCGTCCAAAAAACCCAGATCTTCATCGAGAGAATCCCCCTCACCCCCCCTGTTGTTCGATGGGGTCTGGTCTAATTTGGATAGGGTCGTTTCCTGGTTGTGATGACCTGCCCGCCATCCCTGCCCGCAATCCGGCAGGCGGGCCTGCCCGCAATCCGGCAGGCGGGCGGAAGGCGGGAATGATGCGTCCGTCGGGGCGGAGGAAGGGTTGGCAACATGTCTGTGGGCGCACCCAACTAAAGAAAATGCGAGAAGTAGGAGGACAAATGTTAGATGTTTCAATTGATTTTCTGCTCCTTTCGTCATCTCTCTGCAGGGCAGTGTGCACTGACCACACTAAATGAAATGATATGACATAAATTGAGAGATTCTTGTATGCAAGATTACCAAACAACCGTAGGACAGCCGTCCCTGGCCCAGACCTGATTTATAACGGATGCTTGTATAGACATTACTTGTGAAATAATACAACGATTACATTATTTTCCGGCAATGTCGCACCAGGGCGGGCTCGGCTGTCCTTGAATTTCACCTCTTAAGACTCCGATGCTGCTAAATCGAAGTCATACTGGTTTAAACATTGGAATCGCTTTTTGGTGGCAAAGTATAGAAAGTTGTGGTCTTGTGTGTCAAGCTCAAATCACACTTATGATGTTGTGGTTGAAAAACTTTCTATCAAATTGGTTTGGGGCAAGTCTTCGGAGCAGTGGTACCTTTTCTGTTGACTCACAAAGGCATTTACCCTATACTTTCTCCAGCCAGAAGCCAGTTCCTATCAAAGGGTTAAGCTGGACTCGAGCACCAGGTTCTTTAATCCGGCATGAGAAGATATATTCACTGAGTCACATTAAATCAGAGAATCAATCAAACATGATGAACGGTTTTTCAAAGGTCTATGACAGAATTATCTTAGGGCACCCCATAGTTGTACTTATAGTGCTTCTATTATTACTTTCGTTTTTTTCATATCATGCGAAAGACTTTAAACTCGATGCTTCTCCCGATACCCTATTATTAGAAGATGATAAAGATTTAAAAATATTTCGTGAGATTAATACCCGGTACAATATCAAAGAATTCTTAGTTGTAACGTTTACCCCTTATGAGGATTTATTCTCTAAGGGATCATTAAAGCGTCTAAAAGAATTAAGAGAAGTATTAAAGTCATTAGAAAGAGTTGATTCGGTCGTAACACTTCTTGATATTCCACTTTTAATGACCTCCGATATCAGACTTTCAGAAATTAAAAAGGAGAATGTTAAGACCCTGGAAGATTCTGCTGTTGATCCTGAAAGGGCAAAAAAAGAAATACTGGAAAGCCCGGTATATAAAGATTTAGTTCTTAGCACCGACGGTCAAACCACCGCCTTAATAGTCTACCTAAAAAAAGACACCTATTTTTCAGAACTCTTAAAAAAAAGGGATCGACTTTTGACTAAAAAGAGGGCTGCAACACTCAGTCAGAGTGAGCAGGCTCAATTAGAAAAATATATGGCTGAATACGAAGATTACTATGCCACTTTTAATAAGCAACGGCATCAGGACATCGAAAAAATTCGATCGATTATGCGTCCCTATGAGAAATATGCAGTAGTGTATCTAGGCGGAGTCCCAATGGTCGCCGATGACATGATTACATTCATCAGTAATGATCTGGTGATATTCGGCTTTGGTGTTTTCATTTTCATAGTAGCAACGCTTACCATCATATTCCGTGAAATAAGATGGGTAATTTTGCCACTGCTGAGCTGTTTTTTTGCAGTTTTAGTCATGATTGGCATGCTTGGTCTTCTAAACTGGAAAGTGACTGTCATATCGTCAAATTTCATTTCTTTGATGTTGATACTTACAATGTCAATGAACATTCACTTGGCTGTTCGTTACAGGCAGCTTTGTAGAGATAAGTCCTCGGAGAGTGAGGCTGACATTGTGTCTACCACCGCTAAGAAAATGGTGTGGCCGTGCCTCTATGCTGCCTTAACAACAATTTTAGCTTTCAGTTCATTAGTATTCAGCGGCATTAGACCTGTCATTGATTTTGGATGGATGATGTCGATAGGCCTTTCTGTAACCTTTTTAACCTCATTTTTACTGTTCCCTTCTGTTTTGATGTTACTCAAAAAATCCAGTTCCTCGATTACAGATAAAAGACAATCCGCAATCACCTCGAGACTTGCATCGATTACAAGATTTCATGGTGGTAAAGTAATCATCTTATCAATCATACTTGCCTTCATAAGCGTGATCGGCATTACTAAGCTTAAGGTGGAAAATGGTTTCATAAATTATTTCAGAAAGAAAACTGAAATATACCAGGGGATGAAATTAATAGATGACAAGCTTGGTGGCACATTTCCGCTCGACATCATACTCAACTTTGGTGAGCAGCATGGCAAAAGCGCAGCAGATGATAATCTTGTTGAGACTGATGATGAGGATTTCATCGAAGAGGATGACTGGGCTGGAGATCATGACCCGCGAGATTACTGGCTTACACCTTTTAAAGTTGAGAGGATTAAAGAGGTTCATGATTATTTAGCCGGCTTACCCGAGATCGGAAAAGTTCTCTCCCTGGCCTCTGTTATCAGGGTTGCCGAGCAGCTCAATGAGGGGAAAGAATTTGATGGCATTGAACTGGGAGTGTTGAATAAAAAGATTCCTGATCGAATTAGATCTGATATGGTAGACCCTTATGTCTCTGTTGATAATAATGAAGCTCGAATCTTTGTTAGAATTTTAGACTCTCTGGAAGATATCAGAAGAAAAGATCTTCTGGAAAGAATCCACAGTGATCTCAGTAGTAAATTTGGGCTTTCAGAGAACGAGGCAACGGTCGCTGGAATGCTCGTTTTATACAACAACATGTTGCAAAGCTTGTTTAGATCCCAAATCTTAACATTAGGCATTGTGTTGTTAGGCATAGGGATCATGTTACTCATCTTGTTCAGATCCATCACTCTATCCATAATCGGCATTATTCCCAATTTGCTTGCAGTAGGCATAGTCCTTGGAATAATGGGCTTGATGAACATACCCCTGGATATGATGACCATAACAATTGCTGCTATCACAATGGGAATAGCGATCGATAACAGCATTCACTACATCTATAGATTTAGAGAAGAGTTTGCCAAAAATGGCAACTATGCTGAAACCCTGCATGTGTGTCATGGAAACGTAGGTAAGGCTATCCTTAACACTTCTATAACAATTATATTTGGTTTTTCCATACTGGTATTTTCCAATTTCATTCCGACTATCTACTTCGGTGTTTTTACTGGACTGGCCATGTTTATTGCACTGTTATCTGTCCTGGCGTTATTACCAAAACTAATCTTGGTTTGGAGACCATTCAAAACTCATAGCTCTTAAGACATAAATTTTTGTATTTTATGGCAAAAAAATTATTTGCTATTGGCTGAAACCCTTAGAACATGATAAAAACAAAGTAACTATTCAGCCACGAATGGACACAAATGAACCTGCCCGCCATCCCTGCCCGCAATCCGGCAGGCAGGCCTGCCCGACATCCGGCAGGCGGGCGGCAGGCGGGAATAAAATTCTGTATAAAGACTTATCGTACAAAATTGTTGGAATTGCTATGATAGTGCATAGTAAATTAGGATATGGATTTTTAGAAAAACTTGAATATAAAAGAATTGTTAAATAATTGTTCGTGATAATTAGTGATAATTTGTGGCTGAGTAGTTACAGAGATATTTCAAAATGCCTCTGAGGTCAGGAGAATCAATGACAATAAAATGGGATAAATTTACTATTGCACATGCAGTAGTGCTTTTTGTGCTGATGGTATTGCTATCTTCTGCGGCCTGGGCAGGACCAGCCACTGATTGTCTTAAAGGGACCCTCGATCAGATCATCGAGGTCATGAATGATCCGTCCCTTAAAAAACCTGGAAAGGAGAATGAAAGAAGAGACATCCTCCACAAATTGGTTAAAGAAAGGTTTGACGAGGGGGCATTTGCCAGGAGGGCATTAGGGGCTCATTGGCGGAAAAGGACCAAAGAAGAAAAACAGGAGTTTGTCAAAATCTTCAGTGATCTTCTGGAACGCACGTATTTAAAAAGAATAGATGATTATCTGGCAAAAGCGGGCAGTTTTTCCGGAAAAAACATTCTCTACCTCAATGAAACTGTAAAAGGGCGTTATGTGGTGGTAGAGACTAAAATTATAACCAATAAGGATACTAAGATCCCCGTACATTACCTTTTTAAAAGCAAACAGGGCAACTGGCTTGCCTGTGACATAGCAATTGAAGGGGTCAGCCTTGTTAAAAACTACCGGGCACAGTTCAAGGAAATACTTGCCAACTCATCATTTAAGGAACTTATTGCCAAACTGAAATCCAAGCAGCAGAAAGATATCATCGGGCAGAAAAAATAATTTTGAATGTTACTAATACCTTATTTTGTAACCAACAAATAAAGTTGCATCTGACATTTCCCATTGTCCGTGGTCATCATCAAGATGAACTTTGATGTATCTATATCCAAGGATAATTGCTCCATTCTTAACAACACAAAAATCGAGGCTGATTCTAACTTCCAGGTAACTATCCGAATCTAAAAAACAAAGAGGATCTGGGGCTAAAGAGAAACCCGCTGAAACATCTATAGGTATAGGCGAAATGGTTTTTGGAATAGTATATTTTCCTGAAAATAGAAAGCCTATCGCCATCAGATCACCATCTTTATAATCCTTTTCTATATTTCCCCACACACCCTTAAAACCTAAGATAAACTTAAATTCAGGTAACAATTCTCCGTTACCCAAGGCCAATTTCATATCGGCTATTTTGTAATTATCATCCCTGTAAATGGCACCAATACCAGTTGTTAAAAAGCCTTGCTCAAGAGGCAGCGTAGCATTAAACCTTGCTTCTAAAGTTGAGTGGCTTGTATTGAGCTCAAGATCATAGATGCCTGCAAAGGAAACACTTGACATGATTATTGTGATGAAAACAATCTGTGCTATAATTTTTTTCATATTCTTTTCATCTCCTCCTTTTTATCCCTAATAATCTGTATACCCAACCTTCTCCCTCAGAGATCATGTCACACAGGTAGCTAACAACCCGGCACTCTTTTGTCAAGGCCAAAGTAAGCATTTCACCGGTTCAGGAGAATGCGTAGTATATAATATTTTGGGTCAATTGTGGAAGGATTGAAAAAAAGCCCCTTTTCATTAACTAAGGATTAGTCAATGATCCCGGGACAAATGAGAAGCGCTCATGAAACTGGAAACTAAAACGTACCCTGAAATTGTAGCAAAACGATATGAAAACCTGGTGTTTAGAAGTGGAATAATAGAATCAACAGGTGGTTTTGGGCTGGATTATTATCTTTTTGATGATAGATTAAAACTGAGCTTTGAGGCCTTTGATTTTGACACTGATAAAGAAACTCACCTTAAAGGTTGTGCAGATTTTGGATTCTTTAAATACCTTTACGTGACTGCCGGTTTTGATGATTTTATAAGTGATGAGGGCAGGTCTTCCTTCTTTGTAGGTGCAGGTTTAAGGTTCGAGAATGATGACATTAAGTATCTCTTAACCAGTGCACCTATACCAAAACAATAGTAGTGGTATTAGTTCGTTGTTCCGCCGCGGACCAGTTGTATTTACATTCCTAAATATTTACTCTGATTATTCGTTCCAATCCGCTTGCGGTTGAACAACTTATACCAAGTTGCAACCATGTCATTGCGAGGAGCGAAGCCTGCCCGCCATCGGCTTCGCCTTCAGGCGAGGCGGGCGGGCGACGTGGCAATCTATCTTATTGAGCCCGCCCTGGCGCGAAAGACTTGCTAAACCCTGTTAGTCCTGAAAGCCAGGTCTGGGCCAGGGATTGCTTCACATTCGTTCGCAATGACGCTTATAAATAGTAGCCGTTTGAATGCAATTTGGTATGACATCATCAAATAAGATATGTGATCTTGTAATAGATCAACTTTTGGTACTCAAAAATAAGTTCTCGAGTATATTTTCGTTTGGTCCACCAATCTTTTGGATTAAATAGTTGGTAATGGGATGGAAGAGAGATTATCCTGATATCATCATCCTTGAAGACCTTCTTAAAGGTCCGCCATGCCCGGCGAGAGTGAGTGAGTGATGTGATTAATATTAATGACTTAAACCCCCTATCCAGCACAAATTTGTGCACCACTCTGGCCTCATCTAAGGTGCTATTAACCCTATCTTCTGTTGAGAGGATCACCTTCTCAGGGATCCCAAAACTATCCATTATTAATTTAAATAGATCAAAATTAGTAGGATAATCCCTAACCTTTTCCTTTAAGTAATCAAGGCTATCTGGCTTAATCTCTTTTGCTCTAAAGATATAAGGGGCAAGCTCTTGCCTGTACGCATCAATCACTGCAAGGGCCCTTTCTACATCTTCCCCTGCAAGACAGACAATTAGATCAGATTTCTCTGCCTGATGTTCCACAATAAGATAATTGCCCAATTTGATTAAAAGAGGAATCCTATAAGCCGACAGGACAAAATAGATAATGAAAAAAAGAAAAAGAAGCCATTTCCAAATAGAGAATCTCGGTCCCAGCCTCTTCTCATCCTGTTTTTCTGGCAGGCCTAATTCATCTGTTTTTTCCGGTAACTCTTCATCTTTGTAATCCATGACTCAAAAACCTTTCTTATTACCTGTGTTATAAAATAGTTTACATTTTTGATTTTATTTATCGAAGCAAAAATATTAAAAAATGTTTGATTAATTAATTCTTATGCATTCGTAAAAAGTCATAGGCCGAGGTCATTGCGAGGGCTTTAGCCCGAAGCAATCTAATAAATACAAGAACTTATGGAATATGAGCCCGCCCTGGCGCACATGATGTGCATCAGACACTAGTCCTGCTCCTTCTGGTTAGCTAGTTTTTCTTTTACTCCATCCATGCGGTTCAGGTCTGGGCCAGGGATTGCTTTGCTCCGCTCGCAATGACATGCTTTTTGACTTTTTACGAGACTATCAATTCTTATCTGTGTTATAAAGCACAATGAAAAATATAATCAATATTATTCTCTCATTAATAACTAAAAGTTCTTGGCACTATCAAGTAACATTGTGACAGGCCCATCGTTAACAATATGGACATCCATCATCTCCTGAAATTTTCCCTCAGCCACCTGAATACCTTTCCCCTTAAGATGGTAGATAAATTTTTGGTATAAATCAATAGCAACAGTGGGATCACCCGCCCGAGTAAAGGAGGGTCTCCTCCCCTTCCTGCAGTCTCCCCAGAGGGTAAATTGTGATACAACAAGGGCCTCGCCGCCTGTTTCCACAAGAGATAGATTCATCTTTCCATTATCATCACTAAAGATTCTAAGGTGAGCTATCTTAGAGGCCAGATAATCTGTATCTTCAATATTGTCCTCTACTCCAACGCCCAGAAAGATCAAAAGACCCTTACCAATTTCTCCCACTATCTCAGTGCCGATCATTACCTTAGCCATCTTTACCCTCTGCACAACTGCCCTCATAAAGGCCCTCCTTCAAGATTATTGTTGCTAAATTAAGATCAGTAACGTAAAAAATCCGTAATAGTTCAGACACCAAGACACCAAGATTATTATATAATTCTTTGAATGCCATTTTTTAGTAAAATACACATATCAATTCTTCGTGCCTTTGTGACTTAGTGGCTAAACTTATACAAAAATCCTTTATGAAACCGACTTTAATTCTTATTAATCCTTGGGTATATGATTTTGCAGCCTATGATCTATGGGCAAAACCATTAGGCTTACTCTATCTGGCCAGCCAGTTAAGAGCAATGGATTTCAAGGTACACCTGATAGATTGCCTTGATATCTACAATCCACTCATGGAAAAAATAACTTATATAAAGAAACCTATTCGGCGCCGATATGGAACCGGGAAATTCTGGAAACAATCTGTTCCAAAGCCTTCCCAGTTATCCAGTATCCCAAGATCTTATAGTCGCTACGGTATAACCCCCCAGATATTTATAGAAGAATTGAAGAAGGTAAAAAACCCTGTAGCTACACTTATTACCTCCCTAATGACCTACTGGTACCCGGGAGTGTTCGAGGCCATCCATCTTGTAAAAGATATTCATCCGGATAGCCCGGTAATATTAGGTGGAATATATGCCACATTATGCCCTGAGCATGCCAGGGATTATTCTAATGCCGATTTAATTATCTCCTCCCCCAATCAATTCTGGCCAGTTGAGCTAAGTCAGTTCTTAAAAAACACTATACCAGATTTTTTGATTCAAGAAATGGTTGAACCTTTCTCGACTTATCCAGCCTTTGATCTGCTCACAAAGATAGATTATGTCTGCCTATTAAGCTCTTCCGGATGCCCTTTTAGATGTCCATACTGTGCCACTCCTTTCCTGAGCCCATACTTTTTTAAAAGAGAACCCCTAAAGTTGTTTGAAGAGGTCCTCTTTTGGCATAAGGAATATAAAATAACAGATTTTGCCTTCTATGACGATGCCCTTCTTGTAGATGCCGAGAACCATATCTGTGTCTTTTTAGAAGAAGTATTAAGGAATAACCTCCATCTTCGATTCCATTGCCCAAACGGGCTTCACATAACCTACATAGACAGAAATATAGCAAACCTCCTCTATAAGACAGGTTTTCAAATGATCAGATTGGGATTGGAGACCTCTGACATCAGGCTCCAAAGAGATCTGGGAAAAAAATTCTCTGAGGGGGAATTCGAGCGGGCAGTAACCCACCTTAAAAGGGCCGGATTTACCTCTAACCAGATAGGTACATATGTCTTGATCGGTCTTCCAGGACAAACCTATGATCAGGTAGCAGAAACAATAAAATATGTCGGAAAAGTTCGGGCTGTTCCTTATTTAAGTGAATATTCGCCTATACCTTTTACTAAGATGTGGAAAGAAGCAGTAGAAGTGTCAAGATTTGATATAGAATCAGAACCGCTTTTCCATAATAACACCATTTTTCCCTGTTGGGATGGAGATGTTTTAAAAAAGGTCAGTGATTTAAAAAAGATGGCCCAGGAGATCAGAAAGGAGGCGTGAAACAAGTGAGTAAAATTATAAATGTCTAAAGTGAGCCCGCCCTCCCCGTCCCGAGACCGAGACGGGATCGGGAGGTGCGACATGATTTGAATATACGCTTGCTTCTGATGTATCACCAATCCTGGTTTACCCGCCTGAGGCGGGTTTATCTTTGCTAAGTCAGGTTTTGCCAGGCCTGCCCGCCATCCGGCAGGCGGGTCTGGGCCAGGGCTAAAGTGTCTAAAGTTATTACGGGGAGCATTAAAGAATTTTTCTGGGATTGCTTTTTTAACCAAAAGCGCATCAAAGAGAATTATTATTTCAGAAGGGATTTGTATCATCGGAATTTATCCTGATTATCCATAATATTAAAAAAATAGTGTTATCCAGCTAGAAACCTTATAGAGAATCGAAATATTAGCTGTCAAGAAATTTTGAATTTGGTATTAACATAGAAGCTATACACTAACTGGTTCGGCAGATGAAGATGAATCACAGATCTTCAAGCGGGCTGATCACGCCTTCGCCTCCTTGCTGTAGAATGTGTGTGTAGATCATTGTCGTCTGCACATCTTTGTGGCCCAGCAAACTCTGGATCGTACGGATGTCTGTGCCTCGCCGGAGCAAATCCGTCGCAAACGAATGGCGAAACGTGTGCGCACTGACCCGCTTCTGGACACCGGCGGTCCGCACGGCGTTTGCAATGGCCTTGTTGATGGGGCTGGGATCCAGATGGTGGCGGCGGACGATGCCTGTGCGTGGGTCGGTTGACAGGCTTTGAGCGGGGAAGACGTACTGCCATTGCCACTGCCTTGCGGCATTGGGGTATTTCCTGGCAAGAGCGTGGGGCAGGTAGACTACGCCGTATCCGTTGGCAAGATCTCCTTCGTGGACGATTCTGACATGCCCCAAATGCGCCTCCAACGGCGCTTGGAGACTGGGCGGAAATGTCGTTACTCTGTCTTTGTCCCCTTTGCCGCTGCGGACTGTCAGTGCCTTCATATCAAAATCAATATCATGCACCCTCAGCCTCAGGCACTCGATGATGCGCAACCCGGAACCGTACAACAGTTTGACAACAAGCTGATGAATTCCGGTCATCGCACCAATGATTCGCTTCGTCTCATCCCGATTCAAGACAACAGGGATCTTGACCTTCTTGGCCGCCCGTTCGGCGTTGATTTTCTCATTCAGTGGTTGCTTGAGTACATGTTTGTAGAGAAACACCAGCGCATTCAGCGCTTGATTCTGTGTCGATGGCGCCACATTCCTATCGCGAGCCAAGAACGTCAGATACGTTTCGATCTTCTTCTCTCCTTCACTCAGGTCATCGCGCGACTTCATGTTGAAGTGAAGGACAAAGCGCTTCACCCATCCGCAGTAGCTTCGTTCAGTTCGAATCGAATAGTGTCTCCGCCGCATCACATCGCGCATGTCATCAAGAATCTTACTTGACATAGCTTTCTTCCTGTTTTATCGTTTTTTTTGATCAGAAAGAATATACTATATTGAATATTGAAAGCAAGCAAATTTGCCTGTTTGTCTGTTCAATATCAGGATATCAGGCAAAATTGCCTTATACGTAAATGTTACCGGGCGCTACGCGCCCGGTAACGGTGAGGCTGAGCTAATGCTCTCATCCATTTGATCTCGGCGCGTAGCGCCTCGATAACCAAATGGCTGGAGCTTCTTGCTCGCCTGATAATAGGCGCAAGCGCCATTATCACGCTGCGCGAGAGCTCAGCCTCGCGTTGGCGTCAAAAACGAGAGTTGTACGCTAAGCCAAAACAGGTAATAGTATGGGCAACACACAAAGGCCGCTGATTTTCGTCTGTCACTCAAGCCGGGATAAGCCATTCGTCCAGAAGCTGGCGGATCGGCTCTCCCAAGACGGAGTAGATGTCTGGGTAGACCATCTTGAGATCAAGGTTGGAGATTCCATCCATAACAAGATAAACGAAGGACTCTCCAAGTCGGACTTCTTGGTGGTAGTCCTCAGTCAGGCTAGTGTAAAGTCCCGGTGGGTCAGAGAGGAGCTCAACTCGGCTGCTAGTCTCGAAAAGCTATCTGACAGGGGCGTATTCATCCTCCCTATTCTTCTTGAGCGCTGCGATGTCCCCCCCCTGTTCCTTGACCGACGCTACGCAAACTTTCTCGAAGATAAAGACTCAGCCTACAAAGAGCTTATCGATGGTATCCTCCACCACTTCAAGAGCAAGCACCCCGACGTTGATGTGGCTCCCTTGCGACAACCGGAGGCTATCGACGCGTATGCAGTTGCCCTCAATCGCCTAGTTCTCAATGCAGACATTCTTACGACGTTGCCGCCGCGGGCCTTCGAGGAATTCGTGGCGGCCATGTTCCATAGTCTGGGCTTTGGGGTTGAACTCACGTCTGTGAGCCGGGACGGCGGCGCCGATGTCATCGCAATGAAATCGCCAGCTCCGGGGCTCTCGCCTTTGAAGACGATTATTGAGTGCAAACGCTATGCGCCGCCAAACAAGGTTGGTGTTGCAATCGTTCGCCAGTTGTTCGGGGTCATGCAGGCATGTGGCGCGGCTCAAGGTATCATAGTGACGACCTCTTATTTTACCAAGGAAGCCAAGCACTTTGCATCGGGCCACCCAATTGACCTCATCGACCGTGACAAACTCCAAGAGATGATGAGGACAATTGATGTGGCTACTTGGGAAACGATTGTGCGTAGTCGCGCTAGCAACTGAGATCAGACGCCCAACCATTGCGTCCAGCTGACTGGGCAAGCCGCGGCGGCTTTGCCAGCAGCTGACGCATACGTTATACGTGAGAACTCATATGAATAACCATGTTAAATTTAAAAGGGCACAATTAAGAGAAAGCATTGAGTCGCAGTGCAAGGGATCAATTGAGCAAAAAATATCCAGATATCTTGAAATTGAACATCAAGGAATTATTGGTGGCCATTACTTCGCTAGTGCATCATCAGAATGCATTTATCTCTATCGAGATGGGTATTTTATTGGAGCGGTTATGATGAGTCACGCCATAAACGAAGGCATTATGAAATTTGTAGCTGAAAGAAATTCAATTAGCAGGAGTAAAGAGGATGGGAACACAAAAACAATCGAAGAGTTAATCTCAGAGTTCAGGGAAAAGAATATTATTTCAAAAAAATGTGCAGATGCTTCAATGAAAATTTGGAAGAGTTTTCGTGCAGACATACATCATATGAATCCAACAGTTTCAAAAATATCGTTTCAAAAACTTGCTCAGCAAAACCTGAAACATTTGTCCACAATAGAAAAAGAAATATTCGGTTATGATATAAAAGATGGGGCTATAGCTCCACATCAAACAAAATATTGGGACATCAAGACAGATGGAACAACGACGGTTTTCTTGAGGTTAGAATAAAACGTATAACAATCCAATTAACCAGACCTGGCTATAAAACGCCCGGCTGGTTATCGGTACGTTAGCCCACTGGTAATAACCACTTTTGTAATACTATGTACTAGGGGACTTTGTTGAAAACGTTCACTTTACAAAGGGGTAAGTTTATGATAAACGCTTCTTAACTCGTCAAGGTCATTCAGAATTTGATACTCGGGGAAAAGTCAATGTTTTTAACGACGACCCCTTTTCTACACAGGAGGCAATTGGGACGATTTAAATCTTAAATGTAAATTGAGGAGATAAGAGATCATGCTAAAAATAATGATAACGACAGCTGACGTTTCAGGAGATAGAATAGGAGCTTGGCTCATAAATAAGCTTCGTGAAAAGAAACGAGATTTAAAAATTTTTGGAATTGGGGGACCGCTAATGCAGCGAGAAGGCTGTGCCATAAAGATGAATTTACGACCAGAAATTTTTATAGGGATCCCACCACTTAAAAAGTTTTTTAGACTTTTTCGTATAAACCAATCCTTAAAGAAAATTATATCTTCTCTTCTTGAGGAGAAGCCCCAAATAGTTATATTGATAACAAGTGCTGAGTTAAACTTCAGAGTAGCTAAGCTTGCCCAAAAAAGAGGAATCCCCACTGTATACTTTTTACCACCCGATCAATGGGCTTATCGATGGAGAAATAAGAGAGCTAAGAAAATATTTAGGCTTTCCGACTCAATAATAACGGTGTTACCATTTGAACGTGACTTTTATAGGGATCTGGGAAAAAGCGAAAATGAGAAACAAAAGGTACGTTATTTTGGAAATCCAATTATAAATATGATTGATCCATTAGAACAAAAAAAGGAAGAAATTCTAAAAGAGTGTGCTATTAGTAGCAATCAAAAGAAGATTATAGGTTTATTCCCGGGAAGTAGGCAGGGTGAAGTTGAGAAATTACTGCCAATAATAATCCAGGCTGCTTCAATGATAAAAAAAGATATGGGGAAAATGAATCAAGAAATTGAGTTTATTCTGCCGCTCGCTGCCCCTTATTTATCGGAACATGTTCAAGAGATATTAGTTAGGTGCTTAAATAACATTGAAAGGCGGGAAAGACCAAGTATAAAAAATGTGGAGATAGCAGGATACAAAGTCATGAGTGTATGTGACTTAATATTACTAGCATCAGGTACTGCTGCATTAGAAGCAACACTTCTAAAAAAGCCAATGGTGGTCGTTTATAAATTGTCATTACCTTCTCTATTATTTGCATGGTTATTCCTCAAAGAAAGAAGGTTTTTTTCTTTACCAAATTTTATCATAAATAAAAAAGAAGGAGGTGAGAAAAATATAATTGTTCCTGAACTAATACAGCGAAATGCTACACCAGAAAAGATTAGTAAAAAGGTCATAGAAATACTCCAAAATAAGAATGGAATAAGAAATAGGATGTTAGTTGGATTTGAAGAGATAAGAAACGAATTAATCCAAGAAGGTATGGTAGAGATAAAAATTGTCGATTTTATTTTTGAGGAAGTGAGTAGGGTGGAAAGCCAAACTACTATTGAAAATAGAAGAGTAGTAAAGGAACAGGAAGAACGACAACCTAAGCAGAGAGAAGAGCGATTGACCGAGAAAAAGATAGAAAAGGATGATTTCCGGTTGTCTATTTTAAGAGAAATAAAAGAGCAAATGGAAAAAGTCCTAAAACAAGAAGGAAAAGATGAGCTGGATGATTATGAGAAAAGAAAGAAAGAAGTGGCAAAGTTTATCTTAGAAGAAAAGAAAGAGCAGATAAAGTCTTTTCCAGGATCTTCGCCAGTGGAAGAAGAGGCTGAATATTACTTTGAACTTGCGAGTAATAGATCTGCAAGTGAATGGCTTAAAGCAGATGAAAGAAGCAGAAATAAAAAGATGTTACTTCCTCCAGTTGGAAACTTACTAAAGTATGCTATTAAAAAAAGGCTTGTAGAGACACATCAGAATCCTCCTCATATTGTTAGTGCTGATATAGTAAAAAAGATTGAAGAGAGTGAAGAAATAAAAGATAATATTGAAAATCAGTTTAAGAAAATGATTGATCTATGTTTCAGACATATACCTCAAAAAGCAAGTGAAAACGAATTGCTCCAAGAGCTGGAAATTCAGCTTTTTCCCCTGTACGAGAAATTTCAATTGGAATTTGATCTAATTGCAAATTACATTGTTTCCGGTAAAAAACCCTTGTACTGGAAACGACATGTCTTTCTTGTTATTCTGGGACTCCATATTCTCCAAAAGACGTTAGCTGCTCAGTTAGTTACTTACAATCCAGAAAATGAATTGTTTGAAAATCCAAAAAATAAGATAATAGGCAATAAGCATAATAAAAAGGGTTAGATCATTTTGAAGATTATCTACCCAAGTAATGTGAACGAATAGGAGTCAATATAATGGAAGATTTGGACAAGAAATATAGTGAAATAGTCGGCAATGTTGATTATATAGAAGATATTTTAGAGGGCAAGGCTGCTGGTTGGTTTTACAAAGTGAACGCCTTTATCGAGCTAAGCAAAAAGGACATTAATCAAGCTTTTTTTAAAAAGAGGTGGCGATTCAGTTCAATCCTTTTTTATAATGAAAAAATTGATGAGAAAGTATTAGAAAAATATCTAATAGATGACCACAAAGATTCGGGAGAGCAAGTGAAATTGATTGAAGATGGAGATGGGAAGAATTTTGTCAATAAAGATATACTAAGAGAAATACCTGTGTCAGAATTATTCAAGCATGAAATATTTATATGGGAGTATACTTGTACAAATGGCAAGCAGGAAGCTTATATATATTCAGCAAATCCAAAACACACAAAAACCTCCCGCAGGCTAAAGGGAGAGGTTGAGGTAAAAGCGAACGGAAGAATAAACCTTCATCTTATTCTTAGCTTTCTAGATCGATATTTGACCCTACCCTATGGTAATAAATGGAAGCCTGAGGATGTTCACTTACATGTAGTTCCTCAAATACAGCTCTATGAGTTAATAGCTAAATTCTATAGTCCTGAGAAGCGGCGTTCGTGGATATGGCCTTCGGCAAATAAAGTACAAGAAAAAACCATGTTCCTTATCGACCTCTTTAATAAAATTAAATCTTTAGTGGGGATGGAATCTGCATCCTAGATAATAAGGTCAATAGCTTTTGCGTTGTGGTAGATAGGGTAGCAACAGCCTATGTGGTAATAGGGACTGAGGGTAACAGCTTAAATGAGAAGAAAGTGAGAAGAAATGGGCTAGCCCTTGACATAGGACTAAATAAATATAATTGGGCTAACAATTCATTCCAGCCGACCGCTAAAAGCGGCGGCTGAATTCAAGCGTTATAGGTATTACAAAAATGTATGAATCTCATGGTCTTTTGATTGAACCCGCTGACGATACACCTTTATGGCGTTACATGGATTTCCCTAAGTTCTTCTCTATCCTTGAAAATCGCACATTATTTTTTCCAATGAATGGGTACCAGGCATAAGTAACTAAGTATTAGATGGTAATTTGCCTAACCAAGCTCTTTCAGCCGACAGCTAACCGCTGCGCCTGAAGAGCATCGTTAGGTCGACAGAAATAGATCATGTCAAATCACTGGGAAAATAGGAAGTATGACACCATAGTAATTGGGTCTGGCCCTGGAGGAGCAACGGTTGCAAAGGAACTAAGCCGAAACAATGAAAAAGTTCTGATTTTAGAGTGGGGAACTTATCAGCTAATAAGGGGCTCGGTACTGCAGACAATAGCCATGGGACTCGTGCCCGGGAAAAGTCTCCTTTTCAATCGACAGATGATGGGAGTGGTGAGGGCGATAACAGCTGGCGGAAGTTCTGTGATGTCGTATGCAACCGCTATGGATCCTCCTGAGGAGATGCTCAAATCATACGGAATAGAAATCAGGGATGAATACGAAGAAACACTGAAAGAATTACCGATTGGCCGTCTCTCCGATGACCTGATAGGATCTATATCAAAGACTATAATGGAGAGCGCTCAATCGTTGGGATATGACTGGCAGAAATTAGCGAAGATAGTATATCAGGATAAATGCAGGCCAAGGTGCGATAAGTGCACCATGGGGTGTCCATTTGGCGCAAAATGGAATGCCCGTATGTATATAGATGAAGCATGCGATAATGGAGCTGAACTTCTAACAGGCGCCAAAGTCAGCAAATTGATAATAGATAATAATAGAGTTGAAGAAATAGTTTTTCGATATATGGGAAGGAAACACAAATTATCAGGTTCGAAAGTCGTCTTGGCGGCTGGTGGGATAGGATCCCCTGTCATTTTAAGGGCTAGCGGGATAATGAATGCCGGATACGACTATTTTGTTGATCCCATCATGCTAGTTATGGGAATAACCGGACAGAGGCATGATGGAAGAGAGTTTCCAATGTCTACCGGTATGCGAATGGAAGAAGAAGGTTACCTTATGACGGACCTGGTGTGGCCGAAATGGGTTTACAGAATATTTATGGCCCAAGTATTACGCTACGATTGTCTCTTCTCACAGGAATCGACCTTGCCCATTATGATAAAAATCCGGGATGGGCTGGGTGGATATTTAACAGATAGAGGAGGTGTTAGAAAAAACCTGAGCAAGGATGACAAGAACAAGTTCAAGGCTGGCTATGATAAAGCAAAAAAAATACTGCAGAATGCCGGAGCAAAAAAAATACTCAAAACATGGTATCTGGCATCACATCCCGGCGGAACTGTGAAAATAAATGAAATCGTCGATTCAAACCTCAAAACAGAGTGCGAAAATCTCTATGTATGTGATTGCTCTGTCATTCCCGAGGAAATGGGATTGCCCCCAATTCTCACCCTTATATGTCTTGGAAAACGACTGGCTAAGCAACTGTACGGCAGTAACTAGCAACTACTTAAGAAGAAGATCATACGACCTAACCTTTAAGGATTGAGATGACCTGAAAGGTCGTGCTTCCCGCCTCGGCGGGATTCAAGAAGCCCGGTTAAATTTTGGCACAGTTGTTGTTATAGGGTATTGCTTCGAGGTGGTATTTGACAGTATATTAGAAAGGGTTGGCTGTATTATTAAAGGGGTCACCCATGATTAAAAAAAGTTAGATAAGAAACAACTGTGTCAGACAGGACTGAAATTAAGATTATTAAATTGGATCAAATTTTTAAACGAACAAGATGTTAAAGGAGGGGAGTCATGCGTATAGCTGTAATGGGGACCGGGGGAACGGGTGGCTACTTTGGAGGGCTCCTGGCCCGGGCCGGTGA
>JAUWZV010000061.1 GCA_030615105.1 Desulfobacteraceae bacterium | reverse complement strand
ACAAGATATTGAGCAATTACAGTACAACAAACCCAAAAACAATAAGTACTGAAGGCTGATTGCTGATTGCCGTTTATTTTCTCAAACAGATAGCGTCATCCATTTAGAAACCACATTTACCATAGCCCAGATGATATCCAGTGGGAGATGACTCGATATGGTGCTGTCAAAATTTACCTTGATCTCTGCTGGGAATTCATCATCTTTTTCCCAGAGGATCAGGGTCACCGGTACCCTTGGAAAAACAGGCAAACAAATAGCTGCGTCCCCCAATTTCCTCACCTCACCATTTAGTCTCTTGCCGGCTGACAGGAATGCCTCTATATTCTCCCCAAATATTCCCTTCATGGGGCGTGTATTAAGAGAATGGGGCCCGCGGAAAAATGTCTCTCCACCAGGGATTTGCTTTTCATTTACTATTTTCCCACTTATATCTATGGCCTGTGCCCTAAGTAGATAGGTAATGATAATAAGATCGAGTTCAAATGATTTGATTTTCGGGGCATGATCATATAAAGGAACGATAGACCTTGTCTTTGGTAGGATCTGAAAGGTTTGGTTCAGAAAAGGAAGCAAAAAGCCTTTTTCATGATCATAGCTCACCATGGCCTTATAGCAAATCCCTCTGGGTATCTCTCCTTCTAATTGAACCCAAAGGAATGGATCTGGCTCGTAGGCAGTCCCATCCCATTTCCTTTGTGAAGATCTATCTTCTTTCATATTTAATATTTTATCATAAAGTTGATGGACTCGTAAAAAGTCAAGGTATGTGGACTTTTTACGAGTTTATCAATATCTTATCATAAAGTTTAGCTTTTCAACCTCAGTGCAATCTGTTATCATAAAACTTCAAGTATTAAAAGTTCAAAGGAGTAGGGTCCGTTCCCCGAAAGGGCCGATTGGGAATCGGCCCCTACGCTCCAAATTCTTTTTATTGAACACTGTAGTATTAAAAGTTCAAAGGTTTAGAGAAAGCTGGACCTTTAGCCATAAGGATTGAGGAGGAACGCTTGGGTAACGATCTGGATCAGGCATTCGAGCTTTTAAAAAAGAAGAAGCAGGATTATACTGCCTATAGATTTAGAACTAAGGAATCAATGGCAATCTTTGCCTTCTTTGATTTAGCCCAGGAATTTGCTACTCTTAATAATCTTTACAGAATAGCAGTTGCCGTAATAAATTTCTTTTTTAATTATGAAAGCTGCATTTATACAATCAGGCCTGAAGATCAAGCTCTTTTGCTCCATTGCTGCACTTCTGAAGGTCTTTTGGATCCTCCTAAACCAGCCAGGGCAGATGTTGTCATTCATCACAGCCCTTATAGAGCCGGCTCCTCTTTTATCTTTCCTATTATTGGCAAAAAGGTCTTAGCAGATAAGGTTCCCCTTTTCTTGGATAATCAAATTTTAGGCATGTTCGAGATATACCCAGTTAAAAGGATGAGTGAACATGAATCTCTCTTTTTCCAGAAATATGCCAACAGAGTCGGCTATAATATGCATAATAAGCTCGTTGTTGAACAGAATATAGAACATATCCGGTTTATCAATCAGCTCGTATCAGATATTGAACACAATGTGATTACCCCAAATCTCTATTATAAGGCCTTTCTGATCAATATGAAAAAGAACCTAAACAAGCATCTTGCCGAATTAGAAAGCATTAGCTCCATGCTTCCTAAGATTGAGGCCGATAAGAATTCATCAGGAGAAGAGATTATCCAAGCAGTTGATAGTCTCCACAGTATCCACCAGGATATGGATAGAAAGATGGAAGACTTTGAAAGCCACTTTAAACACCTAAGTCTCTTTATCGAAACACTCTTTCGGGGAGAACATTTCAAGACCGGAAGCTATGTGCTCAAAAGACGATACTATAATCTCCTAAGGGATATATTTTTACCAGAACTGGAACACTACAGGAAAAGATTAATGGATAGAGGGATAGACATAATTGAGCCATTACATCTACCTCCAGATGATGATCTGACCATATTTATAGATCTGGGCCTTACGGCTCAGGTCTTTGCCAATCTTCTATCCAATGCCTTGAGATATTGTCAGCCAGCCCCGGATGAAAATGGTAACTATCGAAGATTTATCTCTTATAATATAGAAATAGTAAGCCAGGAATCTTATGAAACCCCGAATGCCCTCAAATTTAATCTATTTAGCACAGGCAAACCGATTTCCACAAAAGAGGCACTCTTGATATTTGAAGATGGTTATAAAATCCCTGAAGATAACAGTAAAGGGGGTACAGGGCATGGTCTTCATTTTATTAAAAATATAGCTCAGCTCCATGGAGGATATGCAGGTTGCAATCCAAGAGAGAATGGAAATGACTTTTATGTAATTTTACCCCGTAAGAAATAAGGCCTTGCCATTTATGGCAGACTAAAAGAACCAATAAACTTGGGAGGGGTTTAAATCCCTCTGCAAAATCTCTAACGGAGTTTACCAAAAGTTTCAGCTAAAGATAAGCCAAGAGCCAGGAAAAAAGTTAGATCCTAATTAATTTGAAATCTTCACCTTTTTATATATACCCACATAATGCTTCCCATTGTAACCATAGTTGGTCGTCCCAATGTTGGTAAATCCACCCTTTTCAACCGTTTAACAAAAAAGAGAAATGCCCTTGTTGATGACATCCCAGGTGTAACCAGGGATCGCCTGTATGCCACTATAGAGTGGGATGGCAGAAATTTTGTTCTTGTTGATACAGGTGGTTTTGACCCCTCTCATAGGGGGGAAATATCAGACAAGGTAAAGAAACAAGTGGAGATGGCTATCGAGGAGGCAGATTTGATCATCCTCTTGTTTGATGGGAGGGCTGGTCCTGTATTGGATGATGGGGAGTTGTTCATGCTTCTTAGGCGATCCGAGAAAAGGGTATTGTATGCAGTAAACAAGATTGACGGCCCTGAACATGAACATTTAAGCATGGAGTTCTATTCTCTTGGTATGGAAAAGGTTTTTTCCATATCTTCATCTCATGGATACGGGATTAGCTCCCTGATGGAGCAGCTCATTAGGGATCTGCCTGTTATAGAGCAGCTCCCGGAGGAAGAAGGCCGGATAAAGATAGCAATTGTTGGTCGTCCCAATGTTGGTAAATCTTCCCTCATTAATAGAATAATTGGATCTGATAGATTGGTTGTTAGTGAGCTGCCAGGCACTACCAGAGATTCTGTGGATATATCCTTTGAAAAAGGGGGTAAATCCTATCTATTAATAGATACTGCGGGCATTAGAAGGAGGGGTCGGGTTAAGGGAAAAATTGAAAAATTTTCAATAATTAAGGCATTAAAGGCTATTAATAGGTGTCATATTTCCGTTATCTTACTTGATGCTTTTGCAGGTGTATATGACCAGGATTTAAGAATCTGCGGATATGCACTTGAGAGTGGCTGCGGCATGGTTATTGCCTTTAATAAATGGGATCTTGTTAAAAATAATCCCTCTTCAATTAGGCCCTTAGAGGATTCTATTGACAGGCAGTTGGGATTCGTCTCCTTTGTACCCAAGATAAATATTTCAGCCCTCTATGGAGAGAGGGTAAAAAAATTGTTTACATTGATAGATACAGTCTGGACACAATATAATTCTCATTTTCCAACACCTGCTATTAACAGGGCATTAGAGAATATAGTCAAAAAACATCCTCCACCATTAATTGGCGGAAGGAGGCTTAAACTATTTTATGCCACTCAGATCTCGATTCATCCACCTACTTTTATTATCTTTGTTAATAGGCCAGACGACATTAATCTTTCCTACAAGAGGTACCTTGTAAACCAGTTTAGAGAGCAATTTGGATTAAATCTTATCCCAATAAAAGTATTCTTCAGAGAGAGATGAAATGATTTAAGTGCTTAAAGTGACTAAAATTTAAAGTGCCCGCCCGCCTCCCCGCCAGCCATCCGTCGGGCAGGGCCTGAGCGAGAGCGATGGCGGGCAGGGATATGAAGAAAAGCGCAAAATGACTAACCGTGAACCCTGAACCGGACAACCTGAGTAGTAACGATGAAACTAATAAAGCTTATTCTTATATCATTTATTCTCATATCATGCACATCAGGCGAAGGGCCTGCAAATAAAAGAAATACAAGACCGGTTTATATTGTTATTGCCTCCCCATTTTCAGGACCATTATCTGACTTTGGTTGGTCAATGCTTAGGGGTGGCAGGATGAGGATAGAGGAGGGCAAGGATCAGACTCTACTTAATGGCAGGGTGGTAAAACTGATAGCATTGGACGATATGGGAAAGGCCCAGCGGGCCATTAAATTGGCCAAAAACATGAGCAGTCACCACTCAATTGTGGCAATAATAGGGCATCTGACAACAGCCTGTACCCTATCTGCAATCCCTGTCTATAATTCGGCTAAATTGATCCTTATCTCCCCTGTAGCTACGGGTGATGATCTTGAGGGCATCAAATCCCCTTATACTTTCAGAACCATTCTCTCTGAAAGCCAACAGGCAAGCTCCTTAGCAGATTATATCTACCGAACAATAGATAGAAAAAATGTGGCCCTAATCTATGAGGGCTCTCCCTTAGGTAACCGGCTGAGAAATTCTTTTCTGTCAAGAAGTAAAGAGATAGGGCTTTCTGTAAAAGATATTTCGGTAGAAAGCAATCCCTTTCCAAATCTTACTGAAGTGATCAATAAAATAGTCAAATTAAGGGCTGGAGCCATTTTTTTGGCAGGAGGACCCCGTTTAGCAGCCCTGACAGTCAGAAAATGGCCCAAAAAGATTGACAGGCCTTTGACCTTTGGGGGATATAGGCTGATATCAGAGGAATTTATGGAGTTGGCAGGGAAACATAATAAAGGGATTCTGGCAGCTCATCCATGTGCCTGGAGGTCTAATTTTGAAAAAAGAAGAGATATAAAAGATAGGTATGAGAAAAAATATAAACATAGTATGGACTGGTTGGCAATTCAGACTTATGATGCAGTTGACCTTCTGCTGTGGGCAATAAATAAGTCAGGAATAGACCCTGATTCTCTTAGAGGAGTTTTACACGGCCTGAATTCTAAAAATAGATCCATACAAGGGCTTGCCGGTCCCATATATTTTAATCCTAACGGAACGCTCGCCAGAGATGTTAATGTGGCTCTATATACTGGAAGCGGTTGGAAATTAAGGGAGGAAGGAGTAGTAAGTAATAGGCAGTAGGCAGTTTAGGGCACTGCTTACTGCTTAGTGCATACTGCCTACTTTCAAAGAAGAGAATGACCAAAATAGGAAACTCAAAACAAAAACCCTAAATCCAATGATCTTGGATTTAGATAGGGGAGGACTATTATGGAAAAGATCGAGATAGTCTTTGCAAGGGAAATCCTGGACTCCAGAGGAAATCCCACTATTGAGGTTGAGGTGGGTCTATCTGATGGGGGATGGGGCCAGGCTGCTGTTCCATCCGGTGCCTCTACAGGTAAGTTTGAGGCCTTAGAGTTAAGGGATGGTGATAAAAAAAGATATTCAGGCAAAGGAGTAGTGAAGGCAGTAGAGAATGTTAACAATATTATTGGGCCAGCCATTACAGGGATGGATCCCTTTGACCAGTCCTTTATTGACAAAACCATGATCGATTTAGATGATACAGCAAACAAAGGGAAACTGGGAGCAAATGCAATACTGGGTGTCTCTCTTGCAGTAGCGAGGGCTGCTGCAGATTCCTTAGGTATCCCTCTTTATAGACACATAGGCGGGACAAATGCATGCAGGCTCCCCATGCCTATGATGAATATTCTAAATGGAGGCATGCATGCTGCCAACAATCTGGACCTACAGGAATTTATGATCGTGCCCAAAGGGGGAAAGACCTTCAAGGAGGCACTAAGAATAGGCTCAGAGATCTTTCATTCTCTCGCAAAGGTTCTCTCAGACAAGGGGTTATCAACAGGCGTTGGTGATGAGGGTGGCTTTGCCCCAGATCTCAATTCAAATGATCAAGGAATAGAAATGGTATTGCATGGGATTGAGGCGGCCGGTTATAGGCCTGGTGAAGATGTAGTTCTGGCTATCGATGCAGCAGCCTGCTCTTTTTATGAAGATGGTATGTATAAATTTGTGTCTGACCAATCGAAAAGGGACTCCGGGATGATGATAGATTTTTACGCTGACTGGGCTAATCGCTATCCTATCTTCTCCCTTGAAGATGGCCTTGATGAGAATGACTGGGATGGCTGGAAAATCTTGACTCAACGATTAGGAGATCAAATTCAGATTGTAGGTGATGATCTCTTTGTTACAAATCCTGATAGAATCACCAGGGGTATAAAAGAGGGATCTGCCAATGCTGTTTTGATAAAACTTAACCAGATAGGGACTCTCACGGAGACGCTACAGGCCATTGAGATGGCCCACAGGGCTGGCTGGAGAACAATCGTCTCCCATCGCTCCGGGGAGACGGAAGACAGTTTTATAGCCGACCTTAGCGTGGCTGCTGGTACTGGACAGATAAAGACAGGGTCCCTCAGCCGATCCGAGAGGATATGTAAGTATAACAGGCTCTTGAGAATCGAAGAGGAGTTAGGGGAGGTTGCCAAATTTGAATTTCCTTCCTAATTAGCAGTCTCCATATTATGAATTTAGGAATTTAGGAATTGTAAATTGTGATGTGAGATGCGCGCCACATACCGCATATCTCATATAACTTTAGTCACTTTTAACCCTGGCCCAGTCCCCTGGCCCAGACCTGGATTATAATCTTAATAGGTTGATCCGAGCACGTAGTACCTTATAGACTTAATAGTTTGATTTAAGCACGTCGCACCAGGGCAGGCTGGCCTATAGGCTCAATATGCTGATTAGAGCACGTACTGTCTTATAGATTTAGTAGGCTGATTAGAGAGCATAGCGCCAGGGCGGGCTTTAGCTCACTTTAGGCATTTATAATTGGCAATACATAGGATTCTTGAGAATCTATTTCTTGTTGATCTGGATTTACCAATCCCAGGTTTCTCCCATTTTATAAGTAGCTGGATAATTAAAGAGGGAGATCGGGCTATAATAATCGATCCTGGTCCTTCAGCTACTATTAATACCTTAATTAATGCCTTAAGAGAGACGGGAATCAGAGGGATTGATTATATTCTTCTTACCCATATCCATCTTGATCATGCAGGTGGATGTGGAGATTTGATAAAGAGCTATCCAGACCCTCTTATTGTTTGCCACCCTCAGGCAGTTACCCATCTTTCTAATCCAGAAAGGCTCTGGAAGGGTTCGGTGGGTGTTCTTGGAGATCTGGCAAGGGCATATGGCCAGCCTTCCCCTGTAAACAGGGAAAGAATCTGCAAAGAAAGTAATATCCTATGGAAGGATTATATAATCCAATCATTGGAAACACCAGGGCATGCATCCCATCATATGTGTTTTTTCCTTAAAGACCTTGTTTTTGCTGGGGAGGTTGCAGGCATCAGTGTGCCTTCAGGGAATAAACCCTATATAAGGCCTGCTACTCCGCCTCCCTTTAAGCCAGAAATTGCCTTGAACTCCATCTCTCTTGTTACAGAGAGGAGGCCTCAACTAATATGTTATGGCCATTATGGTCTCCTAAAGGATGCGGGTAATATGCTGCAAATAGCTAAAGAGCAGATAAGGTTTTGGCTAACCGTGATAGAAGAGAGACAGGATAAAGGTCTCAATATGGATGTGGAGGAAATCCTTGGCGACATCCTTGCCAAGGATAGCCATCTGAGTTCTTTTTATCAATTAGATTCCGATATAAGAGAGAGGGAATCATACTTTATTAAAAACAGTATTAACGGGATGTTGGGCTTTTTAATATAGATAAGTATTTAGGGATTTAGGGATTTTGAATTAGGGATTATTTGTTGAGAGTTGATCGTTTGTTGAGTAGTTGATTAGTTAAATTTGTTTGATTAGTTTGATCACTTTAGGCACTTATAACCCTGGCCCAGACCTGGCCTATAGACTTAGTAGGCTAATTCAAGCACATATTGGCTTATTAACTTATTAGGCTGATCAGAGAAAATAGCGCCAGGGCGGGCTTTAGCTCACTTTAGGCACTTTTATTGGGATGATTATAGACCTACATTGCCACACCAAATATTCCTACGATTGCTATCTTGAACCTTTAGATTTAATTAAAAAGGCAAAGGAACTCAATTTAGATGGCATTTGTATAACAGAACATTATTCTTTTTCCCTTTCCAGGCATGTTACAAATATAGACCAGAGTGATGATTTCCTTATTTTAAGAGGCCTGGAGATATCAACAAATATGGGTCATATACTTGTTTATGGTGTGAAAGACGATTCCTGGAATACCTGGTCAAAGGATAATTATTTGGACATATTTGAGGTTATCAGAAATGTCCATTTAAAAGGAGGTATATGTGTCCCGGCCCATCCTTTTAGAGGATGGAACTCCCTTGGAGATGCTATCTTTAATATTGATGGCTTTGATGCATTTGAAACTCACAATGGTTCTAACAGTTTGGATGAAGATGAAAAGGCCATCCATGCAGCCTCTACCCTGAAACTAACATCTATAGGAGGTAGTGACTGCCATAGAATTGAACAGGTTGGAAGGGCAGTTACAGAATTTTTTAGCCCTATTCAAACAATAGATGACATGATAGGGGAAATAAAAAAGGGAAATTGCCGGGGAGTATATATCCAATAGATGTGTAAAGGGATAAATTCAATAAGGTAATTTAATTAAAAACAATAAAGCCACACTATATTTATGAATGAGTGTGGCTTTATTTTGTGCTAATTCCATATCTCTGGTAGGGATAAATGCTAAAAGAGAAAAAGCTCGCACCCATTTTAGTTTGAAAATTATTACTATCTCCTTATATGTTTCAAGGTTCTCTAAGATTGTTCTCATTTTTGATGGTGCAGGCTGAGACAGTATGCTAAAAGATTTTAAACCCCTTAAAACCTATTTTATCGAAAACCGTATAGCCCTGATTCTGGGACTCTCCAGCCTTTTGTTTGTAGACTTTCTCCAACTTTTTATCCCCCGGATCATTAAAAACTCAATAGATGCCTTAACCACTGGCCAGGCAACTTCTGCGCTGTTGCTCAAGTATGCCCTGATCATAGTGGGAATTGCCATTACCATGGCAATCTTTAGATACATCTGGCGGTATCTCGTATTTGGTCACTCCAGGAAGGTGGAAGAAGCCTTAAGAAATAGAATTTATAGGCATCTCCAGACCCTTTCCCTTTCCTTTTACTGGCGGACCAAGACAGGCGACTTGATGGCAAGAGCTGTAAACGATATCGATGCTGTTAGGATGGCCACAGGTATGGGATTAGTGGCCCTGACCGACGGGGTTGTGCTTGGTCTGGCGACCATTGGTTTTATGTTATATATAGACATAAGATTAACCCTAATCTCCCTCATACCCACACCCTTTATCGTCTATTTTACCCTAATTATTACCCGAAGGATTGGAAGAAAATTCAGGCGGGTACAACAGACCTTTTCTGAAGTAACAGAGTCAGTTAGGGAGGCATTAGCCGGAATCAGGGTCATTAAGGCCTATAACCGTCAATCATGGGATTATGATAGGGTTAAGGAGAAAGGGGAAACATATATCTCCGATAATCTGGATCTTGCCAGGACTCTCGCCATATTCTTCCCGATGATGACATTATTTACCAATCTCGGGCTTGCTATTGTTATCTGGATTGGAGGGCGGCTGACCATTCTGGGCAATATTACAACCGGTGATTTTGTAGCCTTTATCAGCTATCTTAACCTTCTGACCTGGCCCTTGATGGCGCTTGGTTGGGTTACAAACTTGATCCAGAGAGCTTCTGCCTCAATGAGGAGGATAAACGAGATATTACATGAGGTTCCCGAAATTACCAATCAAACAACTCATCCATTTAGAGGAGAGATTAGAGGAGAGATTGAGGTAAAAAATGTAACATTTTATTATCCAAAGGAAAAAGACCCCGCCCTGAAACATATAGATCTCACGATAGAGGCCGGACAGACTGTGGCAATTGTAGGTAGAGTTGGATCAGGCAAGAGCACACTCCTTCAGACAATACCCCGCTTGATGGAAACAGAGAAAGGGATGGTACAAATTGATGGGATTCCTATCCATGATATAGACCTAAAAAATTTAAGGGGATCTATTGGCTTTGTTACACAGGAGACCCATATCTTTTCCGATACCATACTGAACAACATAATCTTTGGTAGACAGGGGGTCGATAAGGACCTCATCAGAAATGCCCTTGAAGTCTCTCAATTGATAGTCGATATCGATTCTTTTCCCAAAGGCATCCACACGCTGTTGGGAGAAAAGGGAATAACCCTATCAGGAGGACAGAGACAGAGGCTGACCATAGCAAGGGCCCTTATTTCCAACCCCCCAATCCTGATTCTGGATGACGCCCTTTCTCAAGTAGATACCAGCACTGAGGCTATTATATTAAAAAGTACCCTGGAGATGAGACATGGAAAAACAAATATCATTGTTTCTCATAGGCTCTCAACCATTAGGAGGGCGGATACCATTTATGTGCTTAAGGCTGGTAGATTGGTAGAGGGGGGTGACCACACCGCCCTTCTAACTGCGCAGAAGGAATATACCAGGCTTTATGAAAGACAGCAGTTGAGTGAGGAATTGGAGAGAGGCAGATAGCAATGCATTTTGATTATGGATATATGGAAGATAGCCAACTTGGAAAGCCTTACAATATAAGCCTTTTAAAAAGGTTAATTCCATATGCAAGGCCATATAAAAAACCTATTTTACTTGCCCTGGCCTTAACGCTTTTGATCACCCTATTTAATCTTTCTATTCCATACCTTCCCAAAATCGCCATAGACAGATACATATTATCCTGCTGGCACCCAGTTAACCAGAAGGCAATTTCCATAGGCTTAGCCGAGGAGTTTAACCAGAGATATGGCCATCTTACGGACACCACAAAAGAGGCCGGACTGGGGTTTATCTCAAACTCTAAGCTCAAACAGATTGACCCGGCAGACCTTAGACGCTACCAGGAGCAAGGGCTTATTTCCACCGATCGATTTTATAGGATCCCTTCTGAGGCAATTAATCAAGATAGGTTATTTATGCCTGAAAAGGCAATAAAAGGACAAGACCCTTATCTTTATATCTCTGTTAAAGAATTGAAGGATGTCTCCCCTAAAACAATAGTAACATTAAGACATAAAGACCTTAACGGTGTATTGTTTATAGGGCTATTCTTGCTTTTTTTGATCGGGGGCTCTCTCTTCTTGAATTATTGGGAATATTATCTTTTGGAGAAATCCGGGCAGCATATTATGCAAGATATCAGGATGGAGCTTTTTAGCCGGATTCAGGGACAGGCCGTTCGGTTTTTTGACAGAAATCCAGTAGGGAGATTGGTTACCAGGGTAACAAATGACATAGAAAATTTGAATGAGATGTTCAAATCGGTTCTAATCACAGTCTTTAAGGATATATTTCTCTTGACAGGCATTATAGTAGTCCTGGTGCATCTGAACTGGCGCCTGGCACTTATCTCTTTTATACTTATGCCTTTTGTATTTGGATTGGCATTGTTTTTTAGCAGGCAGGCAAGGGAGGTATTCCGGGAGATTCGAGCCAACCTTGCCACAATTAATGCATTTCTACAGGAGAGGCTTTCTAGCATTCGGATTATTCAGCTTTTTGTCCAGGAAAACTCTCAGCTTGAACGATTTAAAGAGCTCAACCATAAAAATTACCTCACAGCCATGAGACAGATCAGGATCTTTGCTGTATTTATGCCTTCAATGGAGGCTTTTTCCTCTGTGGGTATAGGTCTCCTGCTTTGGTATGGAGGGGGTAAAGTTATAGGAGAACAGCTCACCCTGGGCTCTCTTGTAGCCTTCATTGGTTATATACTGATGTTTTTCAAGCCACTAAGGGATATCTCAGAAAAATACAATATAATGCAATCTGCCATGGCATCCATGGAGCGGATATTTGAGCTTATGGATCAAAAGGAGGTGATTCAGGAGCCAAAGATACCTAAAAAACCAATGAGAGCTGAAGGCCATCTTCAGATCAAAAACGTCTCTTTCTCCTATGAGAAGGGCTTCCCGGTCCTCACTGACGTCTCCTTTGAGATTAAGCCAGGCCAGATGGTTGCCCTTGTTGGAATTACCGGGTCAGGAAAAACAACTATAATTAATCTTCTGGAGAGATTTTATGAATTTGAAAGGGGAAATATCCTTTTAGATGGCCTTGATATCAGGGAGTGGCGGATAAGTGAGCTACGTTCACAGATAGGCTTGGTCATGCAGGATGTCTTTATCTTTGCAGGAAGTATTGCAGAAAACATATCCCTGGGCGATAAAAAGATAACAAGAGAAACATTGGAAGAGGTTTCCAAACAGGTAAACGCCTATCAATTTATTAAACGCCTTTCAGGGAACTTTGATCATGAAGTAATGGAGGAAGGCGCAACCCTATCTGCTGGAGAGCGTCAGCTTCTGGCCCTGGGCCGGGCATTGGCCTATGATCCAACACTCCTAATTTTTGACGAGGCAACCTCCAGTGTGGATCCGGAGACAGAGCGACTGATTCATGACTCTATTTTTACCCTTTCAAGAAGACAAACCACCCTCATTATTGCTCACAGGCCTTCAACTATTCAGCTTGTGGATAAGATTTTGGTTATGCACCATGGACGTATTGCTGAGCAAGGTACCCATGAGGAATTGATGGCCTTGGGAAATATCTACTTTCGCCTCAACCGATTGTGGGAAAAAAATGAAAGCACACCGAATCCTGTTAGATAGCTGATTCCCGATGCTTTACCTTCTGCACTTTACTCACCAAACTCCTTCAGAATCCGGTGGTAAAAGATTTCGCTAATCCACATGTAAAGGGGGACGTTCGTGCAGAAATTGCACAGCTATTCAAAAATAACCCTCTATTTCGACCTTTTATCATTTTAACCTGTATTTGCAACATATGGAGTCTTTAACTGAAATAACGGGGTGTCTGGCAATCTCTACACGAACGTCCCCCTTCATAAAATGTAAGAACATCCTTTATCTTCATGATTTGCGACTCGCCTTCAATTCTTCAAGAGAGATAAATTCTGCTTTACCGTTTTCGATTTTTCTTTTTCTTTCTTCGAGGATGTCCCGATGCCATTCGGGAGACTCAATTTCGGGTTCTTCATCCATAAGAGAATTCCAAAGAGCCTCCATGGCTTGAAGACGCTCTATCGTACTCATTTTCTTTATTTCAAGTGTATTCATTTTGCCTCCTTTCTCTAAAGCTAAAGATGAAGTCACCAGCCGGAGTGAAGCGCAGCGGAACACCTGTCTGGTGCACTGACAGGTTGGCGGCATGCAAAAGGCAAAGACAGCTATTAATAATGGTAACGACCTTGCACAAAATCGATTCTATTCTGTCCCACTACATAAACCAACCGATGCTCTTGTGTGATTCTACGAGACCAAACACCCGATCCAAGAAACTTCAAAGGCTCTGGTTTGCCAATACCCTGAAAAGGATCTCGCATCACCGCCTCGATTAATTTGAAAATTCGAAGCGCTGTCCGACGATCAGTCTCAACCCAGTAACGTAAATCCTCTCTAAACTCAGGCTGAAATAAGGCTTCTCGATGTTCAGTCTCTCGAGGTGCTTTGGTATAACGCCTACTCAAGGCCGACCTCGTCCCGAAGCTCATCGATGGTTTGTGGTGTTCCTGTTCCTTCCCGGACTCTTTCAAGTGCGGAGAGAAGTCGCTTTGCATTGGCCGGAGATCGAAGCAAATGGGCCGTCTCAAGAATACCGGCCAACTCGTCAGCTGCTATCATGGCGACATCTTCATTACCACGCCGCTGTATAATTACCACTTCCCTGTTTTTTGCGACCTCATCAAGTAACGAAGCTAAACGTGAACGGGCATGAGTATAGGTTGTTTGAATTGTCATATGTACCTCCTTATTATATGTACAGATATACTGTACAACTTATGGGCCTATATGTCAACCTCTGCGAGTAATTATGTGTTAGCTTAATGAAAATGTCCCCTCTAACTGCTGTGTTAAAATGTCCCCATTATGAGAAAGGACATTATAGCAATGAGTCAGAAAGAGAGGCAGAGGTACCATCTGTTAAAGATGGTAATAGGTGGTAAGATTACCTT
>JAUWZV010000150.1 GCA_030615105.1 Desulfobacteraceae bacterium | reverse complement strand
TTCGATCCTGCGGATCGAAGCTAGGGGGTCCCCCATTCCGTAACAATTTGAAATGACGAAGGCCTCCCGACAGTCACTCAGAAAAGACTCCATAACCCTTCTCCTTAATCAATCTTTACCCACAGATTCTTATGAGGAGCCAAACAAGGATATAAAGGCTTTGGAGAATAAGAGACCAAATATCTTAATTATAAAATTGAGCGCAATCGGTGATGTTGTCCATAGCCTGCCTTTCCTGGAAGTCTTAAGGGATAGGTTTCCTTCTTCAAGGATTGACTGGGTGGTTGAGGAAGATGCAGAGGGTATAGTAGAGGGTCATCCTGACATAGATCAGTTAATAATTTTCCCTCGAAAGAGTTGGCTAAAGAGATTTTCCGATAAGGGAGAATATATTAAAGTCGTAAAAGAGGTAGCTAATCTACTTAAAGAGCTTAAGAAAAGAAAATACGATATTGTAGTTGATCTCCAAGGGCTTCTCAAGAGTGGCATATTAACCTTCCTTGCCAGAGGGAAAAGGAAGATCGCACTTAATGGAGGAAGGGAGGGTAATTTCATTTTTGTACATGAGAGGGTTGCTATTCCTAATCCAGATATGCATGCCCTTGACAGATATTTATGTATTGCAAGATACCTGGGAGCAACTAACTTTGTCTGGAATGGTCAGATTCCCATCTATGATAAAGATAAAAGATATGTGAACCATCTTTTAGGGGAAATAGGTAATAATAATACCCTTGTAGCAGTTAATCCGATAGCGAAATTGGCGAGTAAACTCTGGGAGTTAAATCGATTTGCCTCTTTAGCAGACAAAATAAAAGAAAATTTGGGGGCAGAGGTTATTTTCACTGGAAGTGGAAGTGACAAAAAAGCAATAGACAATATCCTATCAGTGATGAAAACAGAAGCCCTGAATTTATCAGGAAAGACAAGCCTGAAAGAGTTGGCTTACCTTTATAAGAATTGTGCCATTGTTATATCCACTGATACTGGTCCAATGCATGTAGCAGCAGCTATGGGATCGCCTGTAGTAATAGCCCTTTTTGGCCCTACATCTCCCCTAAAAACTGGGCCGTATGGGGTAAAACACAGGGTCATTAAGGCAGAGATTGGATGCAGCCCGTGCTTTAAAAAAAGATGTGATGATATGTCATGCATGAAAAAGATCACAGTGGATATGGTTTTTGAGACCGTAAAAGAGGTGCTTGCAGTAAATGACTATAGTGGATGTAATAAATAAGACTACATAAAAGGTAAAAATACTAAGCACTAAATTCTAAACTCTAAACAATATCAAATATCAAAATCCAAATGACCAAAACATGTTTGGAGTTTGGCAGGAATTTATTTAATGGTTTTGGATTTAGTACATTTGGATTTAGAATTTGGTCCGAAAATAGAATTAGGGTTCATGCAGCCATAGGTAATTTCCTTAAATACAATTCATAACCCAATGCTTGAATCCTTGAAGTTAAACGCATTACAACTTTTTGCTCATTTAAGCGATCAAAGTAGTCGGCACCAAGTTCTCTATAGGTGCATTGTTCTTTGATAATATGGTAAGATATAATTAAGATGGTATGTCCAATGGCAAGGCAGGCCCTTTTCTTGCCCCTTCTTGAGGCCAGACGATGGTACCTGGCCTTTAGATAGGTTCCTTTGGCTTTAGAGGCTGCCCAGGCTACTTCAGTCAAACTACCTTTGAGCCATCTGTTTCCTGGTGTGCTTTTGCCACTGCGTCGTTTCCCAGCACTCTCGTTGTTGCCAGGACTTACCCCTGCCCACGAGGATAGGTGAGCGTCTGATGGAAAACGGCTCATGTCCACACCTATCTCAGCAACAATTGATTCAGCGGTCTTTTTTTTTAAACCAGGAATGCCCTGGAGCCTTTCTGATTCTTCTCGGTATGGCTCCATCCTTTGATCTATCTCACGGTCAAGCTTATCTATGGCATTATCATAGGAGGCAATCATCTGGATAGAAACCTTGATGATCAGGCGGTGGTGTTCTCTAAGATAGCCTTCCAGGGCCTTTTCTAATTCAGTGATCTTTTTCCTGAGACGTCCCCTGGCTAATTCTGCCATCTCCTTTGGACTCATATCCTCTTTAATCAGGTGATAGATCATATCCTGGGCAGATATACCATTTATATCACTAACTACTGAGGAGAGCTTAATGTTAGCGTCTTCCAGCAACTTATGGATGCGATTTAGCTCTGAAGACTTAGTCTGTATAAGTTTACGGCGATACCGGGTAAGATCACGGAGTTCACGGATAGGCTTAGGAGGAATAAAACTCCCTTTAATAAGGCCATGCCTAAGTAGCTAGGCAATCCATTCACAATCCTTGACATCAGTCTTTCGTCCAGGTACATTTTTGATGTGCCGTGCATTTGCAAGAATGACCTCCATGCTGTCTTCAAGGATGTTAAAGACGGGGTTCCAGTAAACACCGCTACTTTCCATGGCAACATAGGTGCAGCCTTCGGACTCCAGCCAATCCTTGCAGGCTAAAAGGTCTCTGGCCATGGTAGAAAAGGTCTTGATGGTTTTTTGAGGTTTCCCATCAGGCTTGCCAACCATCAAACAGGCCACGATGGTCTTCTTGTGGACATCGATACCACAACATCTTTCGATTATAGGTTCCATATTATCATCTCCTTTCTAAAAAGGGGGTAGATTATGTGTTAAAAATTTGGTCCGCGTGCTCCCGAAGGGGGCAACAATTTGTGGTTCTTCTAATCTACCCAGGTCAGTTTGTTTCTCGGGGTATGACCACCAAAATTCAACGACCTGCTTCCTTTTGTAGAAAGGATATATAAGTGTATAATTAACTACAACCTATTTTCATCCTTCGTGGTGCCCAGAATGGGCATGAGTGTTTGTTTAGTATTTCGTGCTTAGGATTTAGGATTTATCAATTGTAATCATTTAATTAATGGGTATAAACCACTGTTTCTGGTTGTGGTAATTTGCTTAAATAAGGGAGGATATAAGTATGGCCATCAGCAAGGAATTGCTGGACATTTTAGTGTGTCCAAAATGTAAAGGGAATATCTATCTGAAACCGGCAGGGGATGGGCTTATATGTGATGATTGTAAGCTCTTATATGAAATCAAGGATGATATACCAATTATGCTCATAGATGAGGCAAAGAAGATAGAAGAGGATTAATTGGACATATCTATTATTGTTGTTAGCTATAATACAAAAGAGCTGCTACTTGATTGTTTGGCCTCTATATTTGAGACAATCAAAGAGATATCTTTTGAGGTGTGGGTTGTGGATAATCATTCTACTGATGGAACAGTAGAGGCCATAACGGAAAGATACCCTCGGGTTAATATAATTGAAAATAAGGAAAATTTAGGTTTTGCTGCTGCAAATAATCAGGCCTTCAGGCAGATGAATGGACATTATGCCCTATTACTTAACACCGATACTGTATTGACTAATGGAGCTGTAAAGGAGTTTTACGATTTTATGGAGGCTAATCCTGAGGCAGGTATGGCATGTGGGCAGTTGTTGAATCAGGATGGTTCAAAACAGAATTCTATTGCCAATTTTCCAACAATGCTCACCCTTTTTTGCAATGAGACTGTTTTAAGAGTCTTAATACCTAAAAAGTTTCCAAGCAAAAGGAGAGAATATCTATCCCCAATAAAAATAGATTCATGTATTGGTGCCTGTCTAATGGCTCGAAAAGAGGCTATGGATGATATAGGATTCTTTGATGAAAGGTATTTCTTTTTCTTTGAAGAGACTGACTGGGCTTACAGGATGAAGCTTGGCGGCTGGGCTATATATTTTGTACCAACGGCGAAAATATTCCATGCTCAGGGAAAGACAATAGGAGATAGTTTAAATTCAAGGATTATGTTTTATAGATCGAGGTATATCTTTTTTAAAAAATGGCATCCCCACTCCTATCCCTTATTTTATTTAGTTATTTTTATGAGGTTATTAATCAACACCCTTCTGTCTTTTATAGCTCTATTGTGTACGCTCGGCTTTAAAGATCCAATAAAGAGGAAATTTTTTGTCTATGTACAGTTAATTATCTGGCATCTACTTGGATGCAGCAATTTTCGGTGAAGGAGCATATATATTTTAAGGATTGCTCTTTTATGTAGGATATGGATATCTTTTTATTAGATTTTAGATTTTAGATTTAAAATCGCAAATCGCAAATCGCAAATCGCAAATCGCAAATCAAAAATGTTGGTTAAAGGAAGAAATTTCTCACTGGATAGTATTAAGAGGATACTGCTGATTCAATTGGGAGATATAGGGGATGTAGTGCTTACTACCCCTACTATAAAGGCACTAAAAGAAAATAATCCATCTGGCGAGATCTTTGTTCTTTTAAGAGAGAATGCCGGGGGATTAATAGAAGACTGTCCATGGGTGGATGGTGTGGTTTTGGTAAGCAAGGATAAAAGGAAATTTAGAGAGGAGATAGTTTACCAAAAGGATTTTCTTTTAGAGCTGAGGAAAAAGAGATTTGACCTGGCTATTGACCTGCGTACCGGAACCAGGGGCGCAATCCTTTCTTTATTAAGTGGGGCGAGATTGAGGTTAGGAAGATATGCTGATGATGGAAGGTTGTGGAGGAACAGGCTTTTTACCCATTTAATCAGACCTGAGAACGAATTGAACCAGTATTCTGCCCTACACAGTCTGAATATTTTAGCTCCTCTTGAGTTAAGGATCAAAAATACATCTCCAGAGCTAATTGTCACGAAAGAAAAAGAAATAAGTGCAGGAAATATTTTAAGAAAAGAAAAGGTGCCACCTGATAAGCCGATAATTGCCCTACATCCATTTTCTCGGTGGAGTTACAAGGAATGGCCAATTAGAAATTATATAGAATTAATCAATCATATAGGCTCAAGGTTTAGGACCTCTATGTTAATAACAGGTTCCATTGAAGAAATGGGTAGGGTAGCTGAGATAGTTAAGAGGAGCAAAATAGATGTTTATAATTTGGCCGGGAAAATCTCTATTGGTGAGTTGGCAGGTGTTCTCAAGAAATGTAGTTTATTGATCGGGATAGATAGTGCTCCTATGCATATTGCAGCAGCGGTTGGTACACCTACGATAACTATATTTGGGCCTTCTTCTCCTATAACCTGGGCGCCAAGAGGTAAACAACATTATCTTATTTATAAAGATCTCCCATGCGTACCATGCAGGCAAAAAGGTTGTAATAATAGTGAAGTGAGTAGGTGTCTTAATGAGTTGAGTGTGGAGGAGGTAATCCCTGTAGTTGACACTAAAGTCCTGAAGGTAGAAACTACAATCAATCAGTAATTACCCTGGATTCTCTTTATGATAAATTCTATACTTAAAAATTTTTTTTCAGATGATAAATACTCTTATCTCAGAATTGCTATTCTCATAATCCTTTTAGGTTTTACAATCCGATTATTTTCCTTCCATTATACCTATATCATCAATCCTGATGGCGTATTGTATATTCATCAGGGAAGGGCAATTTACTATGGTCTATGGAATTCTATTCTAACATGTTCAATGAGTTATTTATCAAATTACTCGATACTTATTGTCCTTGCATATAAGATTTTTGGTGAGTGGGAAGTTGCTGCAAAATCAGTTTCCCT
>JAUWZV010000166.1 GCA_030615105.1 Desulfobacteraceae bacterium | reverse complement strand
TGCAATCTTCCAGTTTCCAGAAATAACCCTCGGTATACAGCCTGGAATCGGTGGATGCATTGTCCCGTATCGAAAATGGCCTCAAGGGGCAGATATATTTCATGAAATGATCTGTCTGGCCAGGCGTATCACTGCTAAAGAGGCAGTAGATATCGGAATGGTTAGTAAAATAACAGATGATTACTCTGAGATGATTAGGGAGGCAGTAGAAGAGGTTAAAAATATGCAGGGAAAGATAAAGATGATTCCCGACCAATCGGTTGATATCCCTGAGATAACTATTCCTGATCAGCCCATGGCCGGTAAATTGGCCTTAAGCAAAGAGGCGATTTCCATAATAGTAAAAACCATTAAGGCTGGAGCTGCTGCTGATACCTTTGCTGATGCCCTTGAAATTGGTTATCAAGGATCAGCTGAGATTGCCTGTACAGATGCTGCTAAAGAAGGGATCTCGGGCTTCCTGGAGAAGAAAAAACCAGAATTTAAAAAGTGATAATGTCATTAGTCATTTGTCATCAGTCATTAGTATCTCTAAGCATCCGGGGTTGATTATAGCGATACGATAGTCAGTGATGAGTTGTCAGTGGTTAGTGGTAAAAAAATGACAACAGACAACTGACAACTACCAACGGACACTAACAAAGGGGACCTGAATGGAAGTATTTGAAGATATGACTATTCTTTCACTTGAGCAGGCAACAACCCTACCATATCTTACCTACAGGCTTGCCCAGGATGGGATGAATGTCATTAGGGTAGAACATCCCATATACGGTGATCCTAACAGGATGGTCGGGGAAAACTACCTTAAAGAAGAGCGGATGAATACCTATTACCTCTGTATAAATGCAGGGAAAAAGGCAATCACCCTTAATTTAGCTGAAGAAAAGGGTAAGGATATCTTAAAAGAACTGATTATTAAATTAAAGGTTGATATCTTTGCTACCAATCAACTACCAAGAAATTATGCCAAATTGGGAGTAAACTACGAGACATTAAAAGGGATTAAATCAAATATTATCTGGTTAGGTATAACAGGTTTCGGCCCTGATATTAATGAGGCAGCCTATGAGCCAATTCTTGAGGCGAGGTCTGGTTTGATGGATCTAACCGGTGAGCCAGAAGGCGATCCCCAATCTCTCGGTATACCATTAGCCGATATGGGCACGAGTGAACATGCCTATGGGCTTTTGATGAAGGCCTTGTTAAAAAGGGAAAAGACAGGGGAAGGTTCCAGGATAGATATATCCATGCTTGAATCGGCAACATCCTGGCTTACAGTACCAATAACATTAACAGCCACCTTTGAACAAAAAATAACAAGACATGGAAATACCCATCAATTCTTTGCACCTGTCTCAGTATTTAAGACCAAAAATGGTTATGTCTACATAGCAGTTGGTAATGACCGGCAATGGAAGGCTATGGTAGATCTTCCACTTTTCCAATCCTTAGATAAACCGGAATATGAAAAAAATGAGGGCAGGATAAATGATGTAGTCAGCCTGAACAAGTCTATAAGTAAGATATTCCTTGCTGTCACCTCAGAGGAACTAATAAATCTATTTAATCAGATCGGGGTACCTATAAGCAAGATAAATGGTATTCCTGGGGTATTGGAAGACCCACTTATTAAAAGGGGACTTCTTAAATCCAAAGATTCTAAATCGGGCCTTGAGCTTACACTTGCACCACCACCTTTTGTAACACCATTTCTCAAAGATTCTACTAATAGTCTCTCCTTTCCACCCAGGTTCGGGGAGCACAACAGGGAAATATATTGCAATATGCTTGGTTACCCTGAAAGTGATCTGGCCACGTTCAAGGAAAAAGGGGTTATTTAGGGTTAATGACAAATGTCAGATGACATAAAGGTTATGAATCGGTTACGATAAAGGCTTGCGGCGAGCTCAGCCGAACTGTGACGAAGCCCACCCCGTTAAATCCCCGAAGGGCTCCAGCTCTGAAGAGCGGGAATTTAACAGGGCCCGTCTTCCGAGTCTCTCCTCGTCCCGCCTCGTTCCGGGATTCGCTCGGAAATGGGATCGGGATCACTTTGGGAGAATCGGGGAAAAGACGAAAAACGTAACCCCGCCCGCCTCGTCCCGCAGAGCGGGACGGGCAGGTATGAAGTTATGGAAAAACACGAAATAGATCCAAACAGATTGGATTTCCCTTCGTTAAGCACCTTAAAAAAGGAAAACCTCGGCAGCCAGGTCTTTGAACAGGTTAAAGGAATGATTTTAAGGGGTGAAATCCCTCCCGGAAAACGCATAATAGAAAGTGAGATAGCTAATCTCATGGGTATAAGCAGGACTCCGGTCAGGGAAGCAGTACATAAACTGGAAGCTGAGGGGTTTCTAAAGGCCCTTCCTAAGGGGGGGTATGTGGTCAGGGGACTGAGTCTATCTGATATTGAAGAGACATTCGACATAAGGAGTATCCTGGAGAGCTATGCTGCCTACATTGCTGCTATAAGATATACTGATGAAGAACTATTACCCCTAAATGAAAAGATAGAGGAGTTTCAAAGACACCTGGATAGACACGATCTTAAGGAATTAACAAGGATAAATACCGATTTTCACGAACTCCTATATGCCTTGAGCAGGAGCCCGAGATTGATCAAGATGATACATGGCCTGAGAGATGAGATTTTCCTTTTGAGGAAGATTATACTAAATTCAGAGGAAATGGCCCACCTATCAAACAAGGATCATAAAGAGATAATAAAGGCCATAAAGAAAGGAGAGGCCAAAAAAGTGGAAATGCTTGTCAGGGAGCATATATTGAGGGGTAAAGAATTTGTTCTCAATGAAATCAAAAAGGGAAATTTAGGAGTGGATCAATAAAAAGTGCCTAAAGTGAGCTAAAATTTTATTATTGAGAGAATAATATCGTTTACATTTTTCATTGTGCTTTATAACCCAGATAAGAATTAATTAATCAAACGTAGGGGCTTGATTCATCAAGCCCGAAAGAGGATTCGATAAACCCGCCTGCCGGATGGCGGGCAGGTCGAACCCCTACATTTTTTAATATTTTGGCTTCAATAAATAAAATCAAAAATGTAAACGATTTTATGGCACGAGTAATAAGTGTCTAAAGTTAAGCAAAAAAACAATAACAACTGAAAGCTGAATGCTAACAAAAGAAGGTAGAGGAGAGTATATAATGCCCACCAAGAGGATCAGGATTCTTATAGCAAAACCAGGTCTTGACGGTCATGACAGGGGTGCAAAGGTAATGGCCCATGCACTCAGAGATGCCGGCATGGAGGTAATATACTCTGGGCTTCATCAGCCTGTTCCCTCTATAGTTAAAATGGCTATTGAAGAGGATGTGGATGTTATAGGACTATCCATCATGTCTGGGGCACATATTCCAATCTGCAAGAAGATAATAGAGTTGATCAAAAAAGAAGATTTAGATAGGGTAATTATTGTTGTAGGTGGGGTAATACCAGCCAAGGTTATTCCTATCTTAAAAGAAATCGGCGTTACTGGGATTTTCCCTGGTGGAACACCATTTGAGGAGAGTATAAAGTTTATCAAAGAACACGTACGTAACTGACAACAGGAGAAGATAGATGGGAGTAGCCAGATACATAAAAGAAGAAAAAGACAGGATTAAGGATGTAATACTTCAATCTGGAATCCATATAAAACCTCTTTATACAGAAGATAATTTAAAGGAAATTGGATTTGACTACAAAAAAGATCTTGGCAATTCCGGGGAGTATCCCTTTACAAGGGGAATCCATAAATTAGGGTTCAGGAGCAGGGAATGGACGACAAGGCAATACACAGGTTTTGGTACACCAGATGAAACAAACAAGAGATTCAAACTGATGATCAGCCAGGGCCAGACAGGGCTTAATGTCGCCTTTGACCTCCCTACACAGATGGGTTATGACTCAGATGACTCTATGGCAGAAGGAGAGGTAGGTCGGGTAGGGATGGCAGTGGACTCCCTTAGGGATTTTGAGATTGCCTTCAAAGACATTGCCCTGGACAGAATTGGCACTGGTCTAACTATAAATGCTGTTGCCTCGATCATGCTTGCCATGTATCAGGCAGTGGCAGAAGGGTATGGATTCTCTAAACAACAGATAAGCGCCACCCCACAGAACGATATCTTAAAGGAGATAATTGGCAGGGGGGCATGGATATTTCCGGTGGAGCCTGCTGTTCGCCTGATTGGTGATGTTATTGAATACGCTATAAAGGAAATGCCCCGGGCCAATCCGGTCAGTGTTTGCGGCTACCATATCAGGGAGGCAGGGGCCACCC
>JAUWZV010000127.1 GCA_030615105.1 Desulfobacteraceae bacterium | reverse complement strand
CTGGATATCATCTGGGCTATGGTAAATGTGGTTTCTAAATGGATGACGCTATCTGTTTGAGAAAATAAACGGCAATCAGCAATCAGCCTTCAGTACTTATTGTTTTTGGGTTTGTTGTACTGTAATTGCTCAATATCTTGTGGACTTATTGTATGTTATAAGACCTGAACTAATATACAAATGTAGGGTGGCATTTTATAAGCCTTAGGCGTCTGAATATGCCACCTGTTTAAGGTCGGGCCTGCCCGCCATTGCTCTCGCTCAGGCCCTGCCCGACGGACGGCAGGCGGGGAGGCGGGTGGGTATAAAACCCATTTCAACATATAGATGTAGGGTGGCATTTTACATGCCACCGGTTTGTGGTCGGGTTTAAAACCCGACCCTACAAAGAATGATGCAGATATACAATACCCAGAATTGTCGCGCCCCTGGCCCAGACCTGATTATCTGGCTATATGCTTGCATACATGGAATATGTGCCAGAGCGGGCAGGGCAGGCTGACCCTACATTTTCCATGCTTTATTGAGTATGTTTGTTGTACTCGTTAATGGATATTGGATACATCCAGTATCAAGGATCGAGCATCCAGAATCCGGTAACTTTAAACTTTAGGCACCTTAGTTCACTTTAGGCACTTCTTTTTTTAGTATCGGTTCAAATTGATCCATCAGCTTAAGGCCGATACTGTTTTGGGTGGACACAATCTTTTTAAGAATATCCTCATTGATTAATGGATTAATCAATACAGCCCTTAAAACCACTATTTTCTGGGGCCTGTACCTGGTTGACTCCAGGGTGGTTCTTGACACAAAGGTAGTATCATCCTGACGTATGGACTTTTGCAACAGTATATTTAACGTATTTAGAATGCTGTTTATCTTCCTTATCTTCTTCGCAAGGTCCCTTACATCATCCCTGCGAGAGAAGGTTTTCCTCTTCTCCTCCCACTCATGAAATTTCTCTATTATCCATTGTGGAACAAAGCGATAGTTGAGAATAAAAAGCTCAGGATGATTTAATATCTCAAAGTTCCCGGATTCCTCCAATATTCTTTTGAGCGTAAAGGTTGCCTCACGTGCCTGTTTAAAAAGTAATCTATATCCATCCCTGCCTATAATTTTAAGTGAAGCCCAAGGTTTCAAGCATGAAAAAGGTCTTGACCCCTCTATGGTAAAACGGCCCGTGTCCACACTTTCCGGGCGATTGACATACTGAGAAATCTGTTTAAGATTATTCAGATCCTTTTCATTGCGGAAAACGATAATACCCATTGCCATAGGACAGTAAAGTAGTTTATGTGTATCTACAGATACAGAATTAGCACTCTCTATTCCCTGAAAGAGTGGCCTGTATTCATCAGCCATTAAGGCAGAGCCCCCCCAGGCAGCATCTACATGGAAGTATGCGCCCTCCTGCCTGGCAATATCGCTAAGTTCTCTAAGGTTGTCAATGTTGCCCGTCTCAGTGGTGCCAGCAATACCTATTATTGCCATAATCTTTGTCTTTTTTCCTTTTTTTAGATCATTTCTTTTTATGTTATTTATCTTTTTTCTCAAGGCATTGATATTGATACGATTGTAATTGTCTGCAGGTATGTTTATGACATTTTCCTCTCCAAGGCCGAGAAGATGCGCTGACTTTCTAATTGAATAATGACCTCTTCTGGATATAAGCACCACCATTCGGGAGTAGCCATAATAATTCAATGCCCTTTCTACTCCGGCCTTCCTGATACCAGGAAAATTTCTGTCAGCAGGAAAGGCCTTTTCTCTGGCCACCATCAGCGCAGCCAAATTGCTCATAGTCCCGTCGGATGTGACATTACCAAGTGCAACCCTGGGGTTCTGGATGTTTTTCCTGTAAAATTGTTCACCCCTGTTAAAAATCATCCTGTGTATCCAGGCAATAAGCTCCCTCTCTACAAAACTGGAGGCCTTTGCAGTTTCTATCTTCACCTGGTTCTGGTTTAATGCAGCGATAATTATCTCTAAAAGTATCATAAAATAAGGAATAGCGCTGGTCATATGCCCAATATAATATGGACTTCCGACCTTAACAGAATGAACAGTGATCTTTTCTTTGATCTCCTGTAGCACATCCCTGATAAGATAGGGGCTTTCTGGAATTGAGGTCTGATTAAAGATCTGGGCTAATTGGGGCAGTGTTATTTTTTTGTGAAGACCTTCCTTTTCCTTAAAAAAATCATGGATCATCTCTAAGACAGCATGACCAAATTCCATAAATTTATCTGGAGAGTCTGGCATGATAAATAGTTTGCGAAGATAGTCTAAAGAAGATTCAACCTTTTTCACCTATATCCTCCTTGGATTTGGGTTGGTAGTATCCATTGAAAGGAATAAATTAACGAGTTGGGGGTTACGCTTTGCGTGTTCAAGTTTGAAATCCGAAATCATAAAGCACGAAATCCTAAACAAACACTCATGCCCATTCTGGGCACCACGAAGGATGAAAATATTCTATTTTAGGACCAAATTCCAAATTCAAACCCGCCCGCCTCGCCTGAGCGATGGCGGGCAGGTGTTCTAAATCCAAAACCATTAAATAGTTCCTTGCTAAACTCCAAACATGTTTTGGTCATTTGGATTTTGATATTTGATATTGTTTAGAGTTTAGAATTTAGTGCTTAGTATTTTTTCTTTTTCGATATTCGGATTTCGAATTTATTTTCTCTCAAATGGCATTATCTATGACGGAACAACTAATTACTGACATTACTTCCGGATTTATATACCGTATTTCTCCAGGCAAAGAAAAGAGCCAGAAGATAGAGAATCTCTCCTGTTATTAATGCCTCGTATATGTATGGTAAAGGCATATGCTGATGTAGGCCGGCCCCGGTGTCCCTCATAAAAGAGTAAAGGATGACAATAGTGCCGATAATTGCCAGAACCCACGCTAAGGATGATGGTTGGAAATCATATCCCCTTTTGTAAAGAAATGTAATAAGTAGGCCAGTTAAAATCATAATTATGGCAATAGTTACAGGGGCAATAACAGGCCCAATCCAAGGAAGGGGAATCAGAAATAAGATATCCCAATCCAATAAAGATGATGGCCATCCAATGACAATCTTAAGCCATATGTAATAAAATATGTCCCAGAAACCAAAACATATCAGAAAATAGGCGAATTTCTCCCAGAATCTTTTGCCACTTAAGGCGGCCACAGAGATGAGCATAAAAATGGTGGCCGCTTCCCTTCCAATCTCGACGATAAAATGCCTTTTTGTTATTATTTCTAAAGGAAAGGCAAAGCCATCCGGATAGTAAAGAGCCCTTAAGTATATCACTACCCCTGCTTCCACAAAGGCCATAGATATGCTGAATACTATTATCCAGAGAATCTTTCTTATCAATTCAGTCCCTTGGAACCAGAAGCATTCTTTCTACTGCGCCTTTCGCCTGCACCCTTATGTCTTCGGCTACCTTTATAACTGGGGATAAATTTACAAGGGCATTTACTATATCAGGTAATTGGGTCTTTTTCATATCAATACAGATCATATTTTCATCAGCAGGGATAAAGACCTTATCCGGATTCTGTGTTTTCAGGGTATGGATTATCCCGGTTTCGGTTCCTATGATATATTCCCTATTTTTAGCCTTTCTTGCATAATCAAGCATTCCAGAGGTACTCTTTACCTCATCTGCAAGGTCAATCACACCCGGCCGACACTCAGGGTGGGCCAAAAATAGTGCTTGAGGATGCTCCTGCTTGACTTTTCTTACTTGCTCCGCTGTCAATATATCATGATAAGGACAGAATCCTTCCCAATAAACTATCCTTTTATCAGTGTATCTCTGGGCATATTGGGCAAGATTCTTGTCCGGGGTCATAAGTATAGTATCGTAAGGAGCAAGGGAGTTAACCACCTGGATGGCATTGGCTGATGTGCAGCAGATATCGCTTTCTGCCTTAACCGAGGCAGAGGAGTTAACATAGCTAACCACAGGCACGCCGGGTAACTCTTTTTTTTTCTTGGCTAATGATTGAGCGGTTATCATATCGGCCATAGGGCATCCAGCCGATATAACTGGCAATAGAACTACCTTATCTGGACATAAGATAGAGGCTGTCTCTGCCATAAAATGAACGCCACAAAAAACTATTATCTCAGCCTGGGTTTTGGCCGCCTCAATGGAGAGTCCAAGAGAGTCTCCTGTTAAGTCAGCTATATCCTGTATCTCTGGCCTTTGATAATTATGGACTAAAAGGATAGCATTTCTTTCCTTTAGAAGTTGCCTTATCTTTTTCTGTAACACTTTTATATCCATTAATAACTTTTTCCTTCCATCTACTCTCTGCTTAGGTCATGCCTGAAATTCTCTACCAATTCAAGAGGATTGCTGGTTTCATAAAGCTCTTCCAGGCCAGGTATATCCTTCCATCTCTTGTGTAACCAAAACCAATGCTGAGGATACCTCTTGATATAATCTTCGAAGATTTGATTTAATTTCCTTGTATTTTTCTTTAGATCACTTGTTTCGTCAGTCGTACAAATCAGCTTTAGAGGTTCATTTATCTCTATCCTATACCTGCCTGGTCCCTTTCTTATAATAAATAGAGGTATTATGCTGGCCCCTGTGCGCCTTGCAAGAATAGGAGCTGTTATATGTGTCTGGGAGGGAATACCAAAAAAGTCAACTACAATCCCATGCCTGCCAACTCTCGGTGTGCCACCTGCCTTCTGATCAGCAAGGGTTAGCATAATAGCATTCTGCAGGAGCAACTGGTGTACCCTTTTCAATGCCCCATCAGGCCTAACCATGATTGCATCATGTGTCTTAAAAATGGAGCTAATAAAACGCTCGAGAAAGGGGTTATCTATCTCCCTTATTATGACAGCCCTTGGAGGAATATTTAGATAACATATATATCTTATAAGGAAAAGATTTCCGAAATGCCCCATAACTGCAATTGTACCTTTGCCCCTTTCTATGGATTTCATTAGATTTGACAATCCCCTAATCTCGATAAATTTATGATAGTTCTCAGGGCTAACTATTTGGTTTAGTTTCAAAAAGTCTAAAATACTCATGACAAGATATTCGCAACTCTCTCTGCCAAGAATCTGCCTCTTTTTCTTATCCAGCTCCTTTCCAAAAACTACAGAAATATTGGCCTTGATAATCCTGCGCCGCTGCCTATCAATAATGTAATAGGCCCTTCCTAAAAAAGCGCCAAGTATAACATTTAGCCTAAATGGCAGAAAATAGATTACCAGTAGGAATGAACGGAAAATCAGATAAGCTAAAAAATTTGTCAGCATAGTTTCTTTTACATCCCTCTTAATGGTTATTGATGTAGCAATTCAAGAAGGTTACGTCAACAAGGAAAACTAAAGGCATACCTTGACACACTTAGGTTGTTGCAGTAACCTGATATTGCGATGCTCGTAGGATCCCTGCACCATTTAGGACAATTTCTTTGATAAGATCACATTTAATGGAAAATAAGAATTATGAAAGAAGCCATGCTCTATGAAAAGCTCTCTGACAATAAAGTACAGTGCAATCTTTGCAACCACCGGTGTAGTATAAAGGATGGAAACTATGGCATCTGCGGGGTAAGGCAGAATATAGATGGATCTCTCTTTAGCCTCGTTTATGATAGGATCGTGGCATGCCATATCGATCCTATTGAAAAAAAACCGCTTTTCCAATTCTATCCAGGTTCCAAGGCCTATTCCATTGCCACTGTTGGATGCAATTTCACCTGCAAACACTGCCAGAACTTTGACATATCCCAATTCTCAAGGGAGAAAAAGGGACACATCGTTGGAGATAAGATGGGGCCAGAAGAAATAGTAAAGGAGGCAGATAGTTCAGGCTGTAAATCTATTGCCTATACCTATACTGAGCCTACTATATTTTTTGAGCTTGCCTATGAATTGGCAAAGATAGCACACACCAGGGGAATTAAAAACATCTTTGTGAGTAATGGATTTATGACCCCTGAGGCCTTAGGCGAGATTTCGCCTTATCTTGATGGTATCAATATTGATTTAAAGGCCTTCACTGACAGGTTCTACAAAGAGATATGTGGTGGACGGCTGGAGCCGGTTTTGGAAAATATTAAGCTCGCAAAAAAACTCGGAATATGGGTTGAGGTAACAACCCTGATCATTCCAACACTTAACGATAGCCAGGATGAGATACAGAAGATAGCTGAATTTATAAAAGATGTTGATAAAGATATCCCCTGGCACATCTCGCAATTCTATCCGACCCATAAATTGACAACCCTTTCACGGACACCAGTAGAAACATTACATATGGCAAGGGAAATAGGTTTAAAAACCGGACTTCATTATGTTTTTGAGGGAAATGTGCCTGGAAGGGGAAATGAAAGTACATATTGTTACAAATGTGGAGAGCTATTGATTGAAAGGTGGGGCTATTCGATAATTAAAAATATAATTGAGGATGGCCATTGCCCCTCTTGCAGGAGCTCTATCGCAGGTGTTGGTTTATAGGGCATAGATGGAGGTTTTCAATAGACCATATTCTGAGGTCAAATGAGTAAGCTTTCACCTCGGCCATGTTGTGAAAAAAATAATTTTTGCTTGACTTCCATTTTCATAGATGACCCTAAATTTGCTCAAAATGCTCCGGTATATTCCTGTTTTTATTATCCTTGTCCTGATTCGTTATATGTTTACCCTACCTGCCCACCCTGTAAGGAGGTACTACCGTACCAGGGTGAAATGTTTATCTCGCCCCGTAGGTCAGATGATCGTACTGGGGTGGAATCACAAATTATTCCACTGGGGCCTGAGCACACAAATCCAAAATCGAAAATCCCAAATTTCTTTGCCCTCTGCCCTTTGCTTTTCCCAAATCCGCAATCCAAAATCCTATCTGCTTCTTGCTCCGCATTGCGTGTTTTTCTTGACCATTCACCTGATTTTAGGATAAATTTCATTAGATTTCATCTAAGATCAGACATCTGGAAATTTGGATTAAGCCCTTTTTGCTAAAATGTCAAAAAGGATATAAAAACAGGGACTTACGGCCAAATTTGAACCGGGCATAACTCCTTGCCCCCTCCTCTTTGGTGGGGTACCATATATCTAAATTC
>JAUWZV010000090.1 GCA_030615105.1 Desulfobacteraceae bacterium | reverse complement strand
GAATTTAGATATATGGTACCCCACCAAAGAGGAGGGGGCAAGGAGTTATGCCCGGTTCAAATTTGGCCGTAAGTCCCTGTTTTTATATCCTTTTTGACATTTTAGCAAAAAGGGCTTAATCCAAATTTCCAGATGTCTGATGTTAGAGAAATTGAAAGATGAAGCAATTAAAAAGAATGGGAAATGTCATTCAAAGGTATGGCTTGGTGTAATGGAAAAATATCTTTTTAGTTGTAATTTTTGTGGGCACAAGTGGAAAAGCACGGCAAATAAAATTTTTCAAGGACGGTGGTGCCCTAAATGTGCGAACCAAAATCGTAATAAGAATAATCGTAAAGCAATTATTCAAATGTCTATGGATGGAAAAATCATAAAGAGATGGGAGTCTATTAGCTTGGCCAAAAAATCATTCAGTAATTCAATTTCTTCTTGCTTATCAGGCAGAACAAAGACTGCATATGGCTATAGATGGGAATACTCTAAAAATTAAAAGTGTTTAAGTTTTAAATTAATAGCATTTATTGTCAAAGCAATCAATCGAGCTGAGCTTTCAGCTCCAGCCATTCGACATATTTTGAATAAAAAATATGAGCACACTATTAAAAAATTTAAAAATTGATTATTGGTATAAAGCTGTTTTAATTATTGGCGTAACATTTTTAACTATATCCTTAACTGTTAACCTAAAAGACGTCAATAATAATGCTATCCAATTATTATCCCTTTCATGTATATTTATTGGACTCGGTGAATGGATAAATCATCCCTTACGCACTGGTATTATGACTCCTTCTAGAAATTTTCCCGTTGCAGGAAAAGTCTCAGGATATCCAAGACACAATTGTTTATTAGGAATATTTTTTGATATTTTAGGATTTATTCTAATTCTTACAGGCATTATAAAATTATTCAAATAAAACATAGAATGTCGAACAACTCACTTAACTTGCAGTGAGGCCTCTGCGCTTCACTCCGAGGTCCCACTGCAAGTTAGTTCAAACGCTAGCGATTTCTGCTATGAACCTATTTTACTTAGAATCCACCTGAAAATTTCACAATACGATTGCTAATCAGAAGTTCTCCCCGTTTTTGAGAATATCGCTTCATCTAATCATATCCCGTTGGACTACCAGGCAGAACAAAGGGATTAGCCAATGATGGTTAATACCTTTTGCTTTATAAAGCATAATTCATCAAGACGGCCTCGAGCCTGGATGAAGAAAATTGTTGAATAACCTTCGATACGAGGTTTGTTTTTTCTTGACAGTTCTTTTTAAAAGAACTATATTATACAATATCGTTCGTTTTAAATGAACAATTAAACATGATGGAAAAAAGAAAACTCAAAGAATTGATTTCAGAGCATACGCATAACGTATTGAAAAGGCACAGCCTTTCGCCAAGATTTATTCCGAACCTACCCGCAATAATCAATAGAAAAGAAATTATAGTCGTATCCGGTGTAAGGAGATGTGGTAAGTCTTCCCTGATGAGGATAATACTACATGATCTGATCAAAAAGAAAAAGATACCAGCGGCCAATGTTTTGTATTTAAATTTTGAAGATGAAAGGTTTGTTGAATTTACCTACAAGGATTTTGATGCTCTTTACGAAAGCTATCTGGAACTTAGCAACCCAAAAGGGAAAAAATATCTTTTTTTTGATGAAATTCAGAACATAACTTATTGGGAAAAATGGATAAACAGGATCTATGAGTTTGAAGAAATAAAAATCTTCATAACAGGATCAAATGCTACCCTCCTCAGTGGAGAAATAGCCACCGCACTCACAGGAAGGAATGTAGCTATTTCATTATTTCCTTTTTCTTTTCGGGAATTCTCAATCATGAGCGGAATCTCTGTTGACCCAAAAAGCTTATATAATCGGGGGGAGCGCGTCCAGGCCAAAAGGAATTTTGATACATTTATGGATGTTGGGGGATTTCCTGAGGCCGCAATCACAAAAGATAAAACCATCCTTCAGAGCTATTTTAAGGACATCCTGTACAGAGACATTTTGGCAAGATATTCCATTAGAAATATTAAGGAAATGAAAGAGTTGGCCTTATATTTGGCAACCAATATGGGCAACATGTGCAGTTACAGAAACCTGGCGCAGACCATCTCTGTAAACAGTATCAACACAATAAAGAATTTTCTGGAATACCTTGAAAATGCCTATCTTTTCTTCCGCCTTGGCTTGTTTGATTATTCCTTGAAAAAGCAATTATACAACCCTTCAAAGATCTACTGTGTAGATACTGCCCTTGCCCGTTCCATGGCCTTTAAATTCTCTCATGATATAGGTAGGATTTATGAAAATATTGCTTTCCTCGAACTAATGCGCCGGGGGAAAGACATTTACTATTGGAAATCTCCCCACGACATTGAAGTTGATTTCGTTGTAAAGGAGGGAACCCGAATAACGGAAATTATTCAGGTATGTGCAGATATGTCTAGTAGGCGGACACAAACAAGGGAAGTTCGCAGCGTGCTGGAAGCCGCGTCTGAATTCAATCTAAAAAAGGTAGTTATTATAACAGATGATTTCACTGGAGAGATACTTGAACAAGGAGTAGAAATATTTTTCATACCCCTCTGGCAATGGCTACTCCAGGGATAATTCCATGAAAGTTACATGAGCTATTTCTTATCTAAAATCTCCCTTATCTTTTTAGATAACTCTTTCATAGTAAAAGGCTTCTGTATAAAACCATTGCAACCTCTCTCCAGTATCTCAGTTGCCTGTCCATTTATGCTATAGCCACTGGAAAGGAGAACCTTGATGTTGGGGTTTATCTCCTTCATTCTGTCATAGGCCTCACCACCACCAATGACTGGCATGATCATATCAAGGATAGCTATGTTAATTTTCTCAAGGCTGATAATATGAATAAATCAATTGCTATTATACCTAAAATCGAGTAGAAAAAGCCATTAAAACACCGACATCAAAGAATACAATAAAGGAAAGAAAAATGACACCCCCTCCTAACTTTATTCGCAATATCATCACTGAAGACTTGAAGAACAATAAAAACGAAGGTCGAGTTCATACCCGATTTCCACCGGAACCCAACGGTTATCTGCATATCGGACACGCCAAATCCATCTGCCTCAATTTTGGGCTCGCTCAAGAGTTCAAGGGCCTTTGCAACCTGCGATTTGATGATACCGATCCAAGCAAAGAGGAGGTTGAATATGTGGAATCCATCAAGGAAGACGTCAGGTGGCTTGGATTCGATTGGGAGGATCGGGAGTTCTATGCCTCAGACTACTTTGAGAAGCTCTACGAGTACGCCGTGCAGTTAATCAAAGCCGGCAAGGCGTATGTTTGCGAATTGAGCGCACAGGAAATCAGAGAGTACCGTGGCACCCTGACAGATCCCGGCAAGAACAGTCCTTACCGAAATCGTTCGGTTGAAGAGAACCTGGACTTGTTCGAGCGTATGCGGGCAGGCGAATTCGAGGACGGTTCCCGCGTACTTCGGGCAAAGATCGATATGGCATCTCCAAATTTGAATATGCGAGATCCGGTCATCTACCGCATTCTGCATGCTGAGCATCACAGAACTGGCAACAAGTGGTGCATTTATCCCATGTACGATTTCACCCATGGCCAGTCAGATTCCATCGAAGGGATCACCCATTCGATTTGTACACTGGAATTTGAAGATCACCGCCCTTTGTACGACTGGTTCATTGACGAATTGAAAATTTTTCATCCACAGCAAATCGAGTTCGCCCGCCTCAATCTCAGCTACACCGTGATGAGCAAGCGAATGCTCCTGGAATTGGTAGAAGAGGGGCATGTCACCGGATGGGATGATCCACGGGTGCCCACCATATCGGGTTTGCGGAGACGTGGCTACACACCAGAGTCAATCCGTAACTTTTGTGAGCGCATTGGAGTTGCCAAGAGGGATAGTATGGTCGATATAGCACTGCTCGAGCACAGCGTCCGCGAAGATTTGAATCAACGAGCACCCCGTGTGATGGGGGTGCTGCGTCCACTTCGGGTGGTTATAGACAACTATCCCGAAGACCGTGTAGAAGAATTGGAAGCAGTTAACAATCCGGAGGATCCCAGTATGGGAACACGGAAGGTTCCTTTTTCACGCGTACTGTACATCGAACAAGAGGATTTTCGTGAGGACCCACCGAAAAAGTTCTTCCGCCTGGCCCCCGGTCGAGAGGTACGGCTGCGATATGCGTATTTTATCAAATGTGTGGGTTTGGTTAAGGATGAACAAACCGGCGAAGTGGTCGAGCTGCACTGCACCTATGATCCTGAGACAAGAGGTGGTGACTCTCCAGACGGTCGCAAGGTCAGGGCAACCTTGCACTGGGTTTCTGCTCCCCACTCGCTACAAGCTGAAGTACGCTTGTACGATCATCTCTTCCTCAAGGCAAACCCGACAGAGGAAAAGGATGGGGCTGATTTCAAAACCTATTTAAATCCGAACTCGTTGGAGACATTGACATCGTGTCGTGTTGAGCCAAGTCTGGCAGGTGCAGCACCAGGAAGTCGATACCAGTTCGAGAGACTGGGCTATTTCTGCGTCGATACCATTGATTCTTCAGAGGGAGCACTCATATTCAATCGCACGGTAACATTACGTGATCCATGGGCCAAGATCCAGAAAGCGCAGAAGAAAAAAAGTGAAGGGCTTAGAGAGGCCGAAGAAAGCGCGAAAGCTTTCAAGCAAGAGGCCGCCGGCGCTCCCCCATCTGACAGAGGTGACGATCTGGTGCCTATCGCCGAAGAAATCACCATAGACGATTTCTCAAAGATAGACCTGCGAGTGGCAGTCATCCGAGAGGCTGGACTCGTCGAAAGGTCAAAGAAGCTGATCAGGCTCATGGTCGACCTGGGCGAAGGCCGCTTGCGTCAATTATTCGCCGCCATACGCTCTGCCTATCCCGAGCCTGAGAAGCTCGTCGGTAAAAAAATCATTGTAGTTGCAAACCTGAAGCCCCGTCAGATGAAGTTCGGTCTCTCTGAAGGCATGGCCCTCGCCGGCGGCGTCACTGATCGCCTTTGTATCGCCACATTCGACGGCGAACCCCTCCCCGGAGACAAAGTTTCATAAAAAAAAGAATTTGGGGTCACATCTTCATATGTCATTTATTATCCTTTCAACTGTTTTCTTTAACCGATCGTCTTCCTCCACGTATCTCTCTCCCCTTTTGGCGGCTCCAGTAACAGCAGTATATCCAACCTCAAAGGCTTCCCCAATCTGCCTGTTCGTATATACACCCAAATAACTTAAGATATAAATAACTATATCCCTTTTAGGTCGCCTTGCCCTTCTTTTTGACCTCATAACAGAATAAGGGTCTTTCTCGCCTAACTCCTTAAAAATCTTAAAGGCAAGATGTTGGATATCCCGACCCTTTAATAAAAACCTAACCTGTGGCTTCTCACGGATATCCTCTTCCTTAACCCTTTTAATACACTCTTCTGCAAACTCATCACTGCCGAGATACAGCCCATATCTAAGCTCATCAAATAGAGCTCTTTCTTCTCCAATATAAGAGTTCTGAGCCCTGCAAAATCTCTTCCGACTCCCTCCATACATTCCAAGTACCAAATCAGTGGTCAGCCATGATACTTGGTACTTTATATTCGCATATGTCCGATAGCTACTCCATTGATAATCCAACAATCTTTGCACTATCCTAGCCCTAAGAGGATTGCCATGAACGTAAAGACACAGAGCTGTAAAATAGCTTTCATTCTCTATGAGAAAACTCTTAAAACGACCCTGAAACAGATGTCCACTTCGCCGATGTTTGCGATTGAACCAAACTACATAACTGACGCCAAGCCACTGTATCGCCCGTGATAGATTAGCCTCTTTCGTCCGAATGAGCAGATGGTAATGGTTCTTCATCAGTACATAGGCATGTACCTCCACTTTAAACCGCTCTACCATCTTGCCTAAGATGTTAAGAAACCTGAGGTAATCCTTTTCATTATAGAAAATCTCTCTTCTTTCATTCCCACGGGATAGAACATGGTAAAAAGTGTCTGGATAATCTAGTCGAGTCGGTCTGGCCATAAATTCTTATTATATAAACTTAAATCTTTGTCAAGATAAATGACAAATGAAGATGTGACCCCATTTTATTGTAGAATAGGAGAAACAAATTTGATATTAACAACCTATATGAGATCAACTATTGAGGACATAAAGGCCCTTGCTATGAAATGTTTTTTCAATGCCCCTGACAGTCACGCCTGGGATCACACCCAGAGGGTCTACAATTTGTGCATGCATATCGGGCAAGTTGAAGGGGCGGATATGGAAGTTCTGAAAATAGCAGCATATCTCCATGATGTGGGCCGTCCCTTTCAAGATGAATCAAAGGGAACCATCTGCCACGCAGAAAAAGGTGCAGAAATGGCACGTGCTCTGTTGGAAAAATACCCAATTGCTAATGAGAAAAAGGCTAATATCATCCACTGTATCAGATCTCACAGGTTTCGGGGAAATTTCCAGCCGGAGACCCTGGAGGCAAAGGTATTGTTTGATGCCGATAAACTTGATGCCATTGGTGCCATTGGCATTGGCAGGGCCTTCCAGTTTGCTGGCGAGATAGGGGCTAAACTCCACAATCCCTCTATCAATCCAGAGGATACCGAGCCATATACAGAGGAGGACACCGGATATCGGGAATTCAAGGTAAAGCTCTCAAAAATCAAAGGACGCATGCTCACTGCCGAGGGCCACCGCATGGCCAGAGAACGCCATGCATTCATGGAAAAGTTCTTTGAACGGTTTTTACAGGAGTATGAAGGTTACAAGTAGCGAAGGGTACCGTGAAAATAAAAATAGACAATTAAATGGTACACCATTATGAAGGCATCGATCAAGAAAGGATTTAGCTTTGGACTGACCTCCGGCGTGATAACCACGCTCGGCATGATGGTAGGATTGAGTGCCAGTACCCGATCACAGATTGCGGTCATTGGAGGAATCATCGCTATTGCCATTGCCGATGCCTTTTCAGATGCCATGGGAATGCATATTTCAGAAGAATCAGAAAATAATCATTCTCCAAAAGATATCTGGGAGGCCACTGTTTCGACTCTGCTTTCAAAGTTTTTCTTTGCGCTAAGCTTTGTTGTTCCGGTTTTGGTATTTAAGCTTTCTACTGCCATTTTGGTGAGCATCCTTTGGGGCGTTTCTCTGGTCATTGTATTCAGTTGGTATCTGGCTATACAGCAAGGTGTGAAAGTCTATAAAGTGGTGTTTGAGCATGTGGCTATTGTGCTCCTGGTTATTATCATTACGCACTATGTAGGCAAATGGATAGCAAGCTTTTGTTATTAATTAATATAAGAGAAAGGCCAATTAGGATACAAAGCACAGCGTTGAAGGAGTGCCTTTCTTTTTTTCATAAATTGATTGACAAGTCAATCAATTTTTGTTAACTCATGGTTCATGAAAAGAGACCTTAATGCCTTTAAGAAAGAAAAGGAACAGGCTATCTTTGAAGCCGCCTTGAAGATTATCAAGCAAAAGGGTTTTCATAAGGCAAGGATGTCGGATATTTCCAAAGAGGCCGGGATTTCCTACGGGCTCGTTTATCATTACTTCAAAAACAAGGAAGATCTTTTTGACGCTATTATCAATCGATGGTGGGGCGGCCTGTTTAGGCTGATGGCAGATATCAGTGGGGACAACGAATACGATGTGCACAAGAAACTAAGGCGTATAATTTACTACTTCCTGGACACCTATCAGAGTAATCATGAACTGGTGAATATCTTCATCACGGAGATTTCCAGGTCTACAACCAACCTGACCAGTAAACGTTTAGACTGCTTTAAGAAATTCATGTCCCTCACCCAAGCGGTCATGACAGAGGGACAAGAAAAGGAAATACTCAGAACAGATTTCAAAGCCCGATATCTAACTTATATATTCCTGGGATCCCTCGAGACATTTGTTTCGGCCATGGTCCTTGTGGACCAAAAGATTAAGGGGGATGCCCAGAAGGACAGGATTGCGAACAGTATTCTGGAGGTATTTCTTAACGGAGCCAAGAACCAGAAGGAAAAGAATAGTTAACCACAGAGGACACAGAGTAAAGGATATTTTTCATTGGCCGGGAGATACCGCCCAATGAAAAGAAAACTCTGTCTTCAATTGAAAGCGCAGGTTAAAAAAGACATTGCTTAAAAGCTATCATCAGGTCGAGGCTTGTATGTAGTCGCCCGAAGGGCTGAATACTTTTGCCCGATTTGTGTCTCCAGATCGGGCAAAAAAGAAAATTCTCTCTGTGCTCTCTGTGCCTCTGTAGGGAGAAAAATTTCGAGGAAACAATGGATTTTTCTTTCACCCAAGAGCAGATGATGTTCAAGGAGCAGATCATTCGCTTTGCAAAAAAAGAGATTGTACCCAGAGTGCAGGAGCATGATCTCAAGGGAGAATTCGATTTTCAGTCCTTTAGAAAGCTTGGTGATTTCGGCATCCTCGGTCTTCATTTTCCCGAAGAACTTGGGGGAAGCAATGCGGGTGTGGTGACATCTGTCCTTGCCGGAGAGGCCCTGGGTGAAGCCGGGGTAGACGGCGGGCTAACCCTTGCCTATGGGGCCCACACCTTTCTATGTTCCGATACTATCTTCACCCATGGAACAGACAGCCAGCGAGAAAAATATATCCCTAAACTGGCCTCAGGCGAGTGGATTGGGTGCATGGGTCTCACCGAGCCGGCAGCAGGCTCTGATGTGGCTGCCATCTCCACCCGGGCCGAAAAACGCGGGGACCGGTATATACTGAACGGGAATAAGATGTTTATCACCAATGGTCCGGTTGCCGACGTGGCGGTTGTCTATGCCAAGATAGGGAAGGACTTAAAACACGCCGGTATTTCCACCTTTATTGTGGAGAAGGGTACTGCCGGTTTTTCAACCGGAAAAAATCTGATCAAGATGGGTGTTAGGACCTCTCATACCTCTGAACTGATCTTTGAAGACTGTGAAATCCCGGAGGAAAATCTGATCGGACAGGAAGGGGCCGGGTTCCTTATGGCCATGCAGACCGTGGAATGGGATCGGAGTGCCCTCCTGGCACCTTTTATCGGGGGAATGACCTATGTGCTCAAGAAATGCGCTCGATATGCCAAGGAACGCTATCAATTCGGTCGACCCATAGCAGAATTCCAGGCCATCAAACACAAATTGGCGGATATCAAGATCTTTATTGAGGCAGCCAGGTCCCTAACTTACCGCATTGCCTGGTGTAAGGACCAGGGAAGGACACTCAATCATTTAGAGGCAGCGGTTGCTAAACTCTTTATTGGAGATTGGAGCCTCAAACCTGCCAATGATGCAATGGTCCTGCACGGCGGCTATGGATACTGCCACGAATATGAGGTGGAACGATACTTCAGAGACAGCCGCCTGGCACCTATAGGAGGAGGCACCTCGGAGATCACGAAAATGATCATCTCAAAACTCATTTGAAGAAACTTAAGCAATGGATTTCGATTTTAGCGACATAGAAAAGGCTTTCTGCGAGAAGATCAAAGGATTATTTGATCCGGATTCCAGGTCCGCCCTGGCTAAACTGGAAAATGCAGATGACAACCAGATTCGAAATGTGCTCTTACACTGGCTTAAGAACCTGGGACAGGCGGGCTACCTGACTCTTGGGCTGGATGATGGGAAAAACAACATAGTACTGGTGGCAGCCCAGGAAATCCTGGCCGCGATCTCACCTTCCCTATTCCTATCAGTAGAGGCCTCGACACGGATCTTCGGACGCCTAATAGCCAGTTATGGCACTCCTGATCAGAAAAACGAACTCCTCCCTGCCTTAAAAGAAGGGCAGCTTATTGGAACTGTGGCCCTTTCCGAAGAGGGAATGAGCATTGAGAACAATCCTCTAAATACCACCGTTGTACCAGTCGATGATAGTTTCCAGGTGTCCGGGTCAAAGAGTTACGTGGTTAACGGCCCGATTGCCGACTGGATCGCCGTTGCAGGAAAGAGGGAAGAAAGCCTTGCCTTCTTCTTGATCAAAAAAGACAGTGAAGGTCTTTCCGTTGGTAAAAGACTCCCCAGCCTGGGATACAACGGAACGGCCATCTCCACCATCTTACTTGAAAATTGCCCTGCCCCCTCAAAGTGTGTAATCGGTCCCTTTGAGGGAAGAGGACCTCTTAAGATCGTCCGCTCCTGGGAGGACCAGATCCTCACAGCGGGCAGCTTGGGCCTGATGCAGCGCTGTTATGAGACCGCCCTGACTTATGCCAAGAA
>JAUWZV010000099.1 GCA_030615105.1 Desulfobacteraceae bacterium | reverse complement strand
AATCTGCAACCGAAGAATCAAAAGGAGAAGTTTGTCCTGTTTCAATTTGTTGAAACGAATTTTGTTAGACCAAACTTTTATTGGTATCCTAACCAGTGGAAGGTAACCGGATTTTTTAATTACGCTTATTTTGGGACTAGATCAAGATGGCTCAAAGGAAATTGATCCGAACATACCAATAGTGAGGTGATGGTGAGATCAAGTCTAACTCATTATAATTGAACATATTTCTGCTGTTTAGCCTTGATCCTATTACCATGCAGGTGATGCAATAACCAATATTACACAATCTTCATTTCCTGTATTGGTGAGGCCGTGGCTTGAACCAGTTGGGATCCATATGGCATCGCCTAGGACCACATGCCTTGTTTCCTCATCCACACTCATTTCTCCCTCACCGCTCATGATAAAATAAATCTCTTCCATGGGATCAATATGGGGCTCAATCCTTCTTCCAGGCTCAAGCATTGCAGTAGCCAGGAATCCTATCTCTTTCAATATCCTGCGATCCAGTATCATCTGTGCTATGGCCCCGCCGTGGGCCAGATAGGTGGTCTCCAGAACCTCCTTATCTTTAATATTTCTGACAATCATAATTCCTCCACATCACGTAATTGCTTAAAGGAAGCACAATGCCTCCTCCTTCGGTCCGCTATATCTACATTGGCCCTCTATAGATTTACATATCAAGGCTAATGTCAAGGAATTCTTTTGGTGTAACAATCCTGCTCCTCATATAAAGTTTTTTGGCCTGTGTCCTTGTAGTTAAATAGCCACCAATCTTCAAATTCTCTAATGCACTACTTTCAGGAAAAATCCTCCGCCTCTCTGTACATAGGATAATGCCTTTCTCGGCCCTTTTGCTGGGCTTCATATTGATGATATCAACTCCGTCGTATGTAATACTTCCAAGCACAGTGATCCTTTCTCCCCCTCTCATTTCTTCTTTCTTCTTTATATCTAACATTATTCCAGAAATGGTGTACATCAGGGTAGATTTACCGGCGCAAAAGATTTATTTCCATCAATAATCCGGGTGCGACAGAGGTGGAGCAGATGCTGTTAAATAGAATCGCGGCGCTGACCCGCAAGCACGACGGATGGGAGCAGGCTTGCCTGCGGACATTCGGCGAGCGCAGTCGGGTCAAGTGCCTTGTTCTGCCGTGCTTGCGCGGCGGGGCAGAGCACTTGACGAAATCAGCGCCGCGATTCACGCCGACGCGCAAGCGTTGGCGTGAACAAGCAAATATCCGCTTATATTTGAGTTTCCCGGAGGGAATCAACAACAAGATAAATCAGTTAAAGCGCATGGAATATTATTATAAGGATGCCCATTACTTCTTGCTTAAGATTCATCAGCATTGTGGACTTCTTAACAATAAGCTTTCAACTTAAATAGGAAAGAGGAAAAAGTCTGAGGAATTACCGTGCAGATGATACTGAAATTAGAATATTCATACTATAGTCTGTAGACTTATAGTCTACATTTGAACTTAATATCGAATTGATGAAAAGGGACAATCCAAAAAGCCCTGAAGACAGGTCCATTGAGAAGTCTTTTGGTCAGATATTACAGCAACTCCGCCGAGACAGTGGTATATGTCAAGAAGAAGTCGCGCAAAAGAAAGGAAAATCTAAGAAATGAAAAAAGCATATTACCTAATTGAGGTCCAAGGGGGCATAGAGCCTCTTACCCGAGGACCTTTTCAAGATGAACACGAACGCGATGATAGAGCGAAGAGTATTCATAAGGCACTAAGGCTTGATGACTCTCTGTTTTGGGCTGATGTGGATGAGGCTGGAGGTCTAATCGTCGGCTCATATGTGGCGGGCTTTTTCTGGGAGGATATAAACAGTGAATCGTGAATTGTTTGTGTAGAACGTGCATAACTTCTTATATTTAGTGTTAAATCAGTAAGTTCAATGAAAATCAATTTCTGGACTAATGTTATATATTAAGATATCAAGGTGTCCCGGTTTCTTGGCATAGAGGGGCTGTTCATAAGATCGCTTAGTAAAATACCCCGTGCTTCCGCACGGGGTATCCAGGGTTGGTTTTTCATGAAATTAAGATTAAGGCTTTTTTAAGATATCATGGGTTCCGACTTTTCTTAAAATATAAGTGTCTTCTTCAATTTGAAAGGTGAAACGGTATGATTCTGTTACGCGGCCTCCCCATATATTTCTGGGGTCCTGCATTTTTTTGATGCTTAAAGATGGGTGTTGCGGATTAGATAACAAAAGTCCCAACTGTTTGTCGGTTGCTTTTTGAATTTGCTGGGGCAGTTTACGGTACTCTCGGACAAAATTTTTAGTAAAGAGTAGCTTCATATTTTGGCCTTTTTAAGGGCTTTCAGGCCGTCTTTGATATTGTCAAAAGGACCAACCACATCACCTTTGGCAATGTCTTTGTCTGCCTGCGCCTCTCCTTCTTGCCACTCTTTGGTATAAAAATACTCCTGGTCCGGATGGACCACTTTAACCGGCCGCATAACTATGTCGCCATTTTTATTCTCCACTTCCACGTAGTCTCCGATGTCAATATTAAGTTTTTTACGAATACCAACTGGAAGGGTAATCTGATAATGTCTTTTGATCCTGACAAGTTCCATAATGATCCCCCTTGCCTTATATTTTTTCGCCAAGGTTTGAAATTAAGAAACTATGAATTTAATAATTTTATAATACCATAGATGTAGATTTTGTCAAGGCATAGAGATATAATATTATACTCTTTTGAGTTATCGTCGGATTCCAAGTCCAAGGCAGGAAAGCTATTGAGATGTGAGATCAGAGATGAGGAGAGGAGACGATTAGAGAAAGAAAAGAAGACGATTAGGGTGTAAAAAAGAAGGTAAAAATCCACTTACTCCTATTTAAATATCTCGCCTGTCTCTTTATACCACATCACCAGATCAAGATAGCCCATGGGTATTTTAACCGCCTTTGAAAATTCCATCATCCTTTTTTCTATATCAAGATACCTTTTCCTTGACAAAGAATCTGGGATCTTTTCTATTACCCCGATGAGTTGTAAGTTTTTTAATATGTGCCTGTCGAGAATTGCAAGATTCTGCTCAAATCCAATGTTTCTTAAAAAATGGCTCCCCTCCTTGTAGCCTATACCCTTTACATTCTGAACCAGCCATTCCCTTGCCTTATGCCCATCATTAATCTTGCTTATTATAGACTTTAAAGAGAGCTTGCTATCAAGTAAGAATTTTTTTCTCGCCTCAACAATATACTCTGATTTCTTATATATAAATCTAACCCCATTCAATTCTTTTACAATCTGGGTGCTATCTCCTTTAAATAAAATCCCTTTTCTGATCATATTTTCTACAGAAACCCAGCAAGATTTTCCCCTTGACATGGGAGTCAGTATACAAAAAACAAGTTCAGCAAAGATCTCCTCTTTTGTCCCTGTCTCCCAAATCTTCTTAAATTCATGTAATCTTAATTTAATTTCTTCTTTCTTATAATTATAAATAATTTTAATTTCTTCGATTTGATGATCCCTTCTCATTGAAAAATAGTTCATAATGCTTAGAGTTAGATTTTAATATTGAGTAAATAGTCTTTATTGGGCTATAAAATTTAATGGCTTCGTAGAAAGTCTCAAACAACTTGTCATTTCGAGTGAAACGAGAAATCTTTCCGGTGTAACATCTTGTAAATACAAAATTTCTCCCTGCGGTCGAAATGACAGACCCGCCTGCCAGACGGCGGGCAGGTTCGCTGAGTTTGACTTTTTACGAAACCATCAACATTTAACAAAGGAAATCTATATTGCCAGGTTTTAAGACTAAATACAAAAAAAATTTTTCCAATTCCAGGCGAAGGTACCCCCCTGTCTGTAATATTCCAATAATAAAACCAGGCGCCGATCCCAGGTTGAAAAGTGTCTTTTCAAGGATCGGGGTACCTGAGAGAAAAAGCTTTCAGCCAGACCCATTTCAGACTCAAGCCCTGTCTGCTATCATGAATACTGATTGCCTGGTTTCAGCCCCAACCGGAAGCGGCAAGACATGGATTGCGATAGAGGCGATAGAGGCAATACATAAAAATGGTGGAAGGTCATGGTATGCATCTCCGCTTAAGGCCCTTACCAATTCCAAATACCTGGAGTTTGGGGCCCGCTTTGGAAAAAAAAATGTCGGCATATTGACAGGCGACAGGGTTGAGAATCCAGATGCCTCGATTATTGTAGGAACTACAGAAATCCTTAGGAATCAGCTTTATGATGCCATGTATAAAGGTGAGGATTTATCTGCGGATCTTGTGATTTTGGATGAAGCGCACTTTCTTGGAGACGAAGACAGGGGTGTTGTATGGGAAGAGATCATAATATATCTTCCTGTCCGTATTCCCCTCTTAATGCTCTCTGCTACAATAAGGAATTCTCAGCAGATTGCAGGTTGGCTTCAACACTTAAGGGGAAAAAAGTGTGTTGTGATCGAAGAAAAGGGAAGACCTGTCCCTCTATTTCCCCTTTTTTTCCATCCAACAGGAAGGCTTTCCCCATTAATTAACAGGAGAGGTCTTGATAAAAAGGTGTTGGGTTATTTAACCAACCCAAAAAGCCCCACCCTTGGTACAGGCAGGAGGCTTCCTCCATTTGGCGAGATACTGAATGTTTTGCGGAAATATAATCTGCTTCCAGCCATATTCTTTCTGAAATCCAGGGCCAATTGTGATGATGCCCTTGATCTATGCAAGCCAAATATAAGGCAAAATGAATCTGGGAAAGGGAGATTAGATAAAAGGATTGATGAATTGATAAATCTTCACCCTCACCTCGCCAGAAGTAATCAAGTATGGCACCTGAAAAATTGTGCAGTAGCAGCGCACCATAGTGGGCAGCTGCCATTGTGGAAATTGCTTATAGAGGATTTAATGACAGAAGGTTTGCTTGATGCGGTATTTGCCACATCAACTGTGGCTGCAGGGGTAAATGTTCCTGCAAGGAGTATCGCTTTTCTTAACTCTGACAGATACAATGGATATAAATTTGCCCCTTTAACAGCTACCGAGCTTCACCAGATGACAGGCAGAGCGGGTAGAAGAGGAATGGATAATATCGGCTTTGCTGTAGTCATTCCTGGGTCCTTTATGGATATTCCATTAATTGCAACATTAATGAAATCTCCACCCGAAGATGTTTTAAGCCAGATAAGGACTGATTTTTCCATGGTATTAAATCTTCTCTTATCCCATAACAGCGAAGAGATTAAAGAAATCCTTTTTAAGTCCTTTGCTAACTACATGAATATGGAAAATATGAACAAGGGAATTGAAGATAGGCTTGAGCAAGCCGGTAAGAAATTAATGGAATTTCTTCCCCACTCCCTATGCAGTTCCACAGAATCTGTCCTTAATCTGTCAAGGAAGGGAATCAATATAAGAAATGAGATTAGCAAAATAAAGGAAGAGAAAAAAAGGCTTGAAGCGACCCTTTCTAAGATTGCCAATCTTGTCCCCGGGAGGCTATTTCTGGATACAAGATCCCGCTTATATTGTGCCATAAAAGCTCATTCAAAGAGGGATAAAAACGGAGTCCTTGCCTGCCGCCTGAGGTATAGACAGGGAAGAAAAAAACTACCAAAGATGCGATTTTTTGCTCCAGAAAAGGTCTCAGCTATCCTGGATAGGGTTGTAAATATCCAATCAACAGATAACCCAAACACCTTGAAGCAGCTTCTATCTAAAGTATCATCAGATGAAATACCCCCTCCCCTAAAAAGCCTGCCATTAGGAGAGGAGGAAATCTCTAAACTCGAACCACTAAAGGACCGGACCTTTTTCCTTGAACAGGAGCTTGATCACCTGATATGCAACAGATGTGAACATTTTGCCATTTGTCATGGGAGGAAAAATAGATCTTTTAAATCATTCTTTAAAGATTTTTCTAATCTTTGGGATTCAGCCAACGCAGTCAGGGAAAACCTTTGGGCTGATTTTTTAAGGCATCTGAATTTTCTAAAGGCGGAAGGATATGTAAAGAATAATGATGCCCTAACAGATGATGGGAAGTGGGCATCTCAGCTCAGGATTGATCAACCTCTTATGATTGCTGAGGGCCTGAAGTTAGGCCTGTTTCCGGAATCAGATCCTTCCCTTTTGTCTGCCCTCGTAGCAACCTTTGTCTATGATAGGGAGATAGAGGTTGAATTTGACCAATCAAAGGCCCCAAAGGAACTTATTAAGGCATATAACAAAGTGAAAAATGGGCTTTTTCCTCTCATGGAGAGGAAGACTGTTCACGGATTTTCTGTAAGACCTATTCCATTATGGGCAGCGGCCACAATACATGCCTGGGCAAGGGGGCTTGAATGGGAACGTGTTTTAGAGATAGCAGACATGACCGAAGGCGATTTGGCCATGCTAATTTCAAGAACCGCTGATAATTTAAGGCAGATTGCATCCCTTGCCGATGTTTACCCTGCTATTGCCAGGACATCAAATCAAGCCATCCACCTGATCCTTAGAGAGCCTGCTGTATTTGGTTAGGAATTGTGAATTGCGGATTACTAATTAAGGAATTCGAACATGCTCAATAAAGCGTGGAAAATGTAGGGTCGAGTTTTATACCCGACCTTAAACAGGTGGCATATAAAATGCCACCCTACATTTTTATGTTGTTTCAGGTTTTATAACATACAATAAGTCCACAGGATATTGAGCAATTACAGAAATTCCTAACTCAAAAAAAATAAAAAGGATTTTCCGTTGCAAGTTACGGGTTATATCCACTTTTACCCTGGCCCAGTCCTGGCCTATATGCTTAATATGCTGATTAGAGCAAGTATTGGCTTATAGTCTTAGTAAGCTGATTAGAGAGCATAGCGTCAGGGCGGGCTTTAGCTCACTTTAGGCACTTTAGACACTTAGATGATACCCATCAGGAATACCATACGTTCAAAAAACTACCCTGTAGTTAATACAACAATCATTGTCCTTAATGTTTTATTGTTTATTATAGAGCTAACCCAGGGTGAAGGATTAAATCGATTTATTTTTACCTATGGTTTAGTACCTGCCAGGTACACTATCCCATCAATTTCCACATATTTTACCTTTGGCCAGCAGCTCTTTTCCTTTGTATCATTTATGTTCATCCATGGGAGTTTCCTTCATCTTCTTGGGAATATGTGGTCACTCTATATATTTGGCGATAATGTGGAGGATAAGCTGGGTCCCTTCAGGTATATTCTCTTTTATTTTCTGTGCGGGTTTGCCTCCGGCATCTCCCATCTTGTTATTAACTGGCACTCTCAGATACCCACCATTGGAGCCAGTGGGGCTATTGCTGGGGTAATGGGGGCCTACATGATACTTTATCCCAAATCAAGGATATTGACACTGATACCATTCTTCTTTTTCTTCCCCATTGTTGAGATACCTGCTGTATTCTTTCTTGGCATCTGGTTTATCTTCCAGTTTCTGAGTGCAGCATCTACAACAGGGCAGAGTGGTATTGCCTGGTGGGCCCATATTGGTGGATTCATCTTTGGAATTATCTTCCTTCGATTATTCCTGTCATTCAAGGAGTCCTTTGTAAGCAAAAAGATCAGACACTTAACAAAGAAAAGTAGATCAGACAGGATCCGGGTGGTAAGGCCTGTCAGTTTCGGCCAGGACTCGGACACGCATGGGAACATATATATCACCAAAAGAGAGGCCCTCTTTGGTGCAAGGAAGCTTATCAACATCCCAAAGGGTTTCAAGAAAAGGACGTTTTTGTTAATCATCCCTCCTGGTACATCGGAAGGAAGCAAACTTAGGCTTTCCGGACTGGGTAGACAGTTAGATGGAGGCAGAAGGGGTGATCTTTATCTTAAGGTAATAGTAGAGGATTAGCCTCACTTCTTCGAGGCCTGATCCTTTGCATCTAAAAAGGGGACAAAGAATATCAGGCACATGCCGGGAATGGACAACAGAAAGGTAATTCCAAAGAAAAATCCATAACCGAGCCTTTCTGCTAAAAAGCCACTTGCCACACCGGCCAAAACCCCGCTAATATTCATCAAGCCCGTGCCAATAGCAAAATGGGCTGCCTTAAATCGCTCCATGCATGTTCTCATTAAAAAGGTTATAAGAACGGCTGTTCCCAGACCGCCGGCAAACTGATCAAATGCATGCACACAGGCAACTAAAAAAAGATTAAAGTGACCTATGAATGTGACGACATCTGCACCTGTATTTAATGCAAGATATTTTGTTAGGCTAAGGGCCAGACCCATATACACTAAATTGGTTAGATTTTGGGCTAACAGGAAAGGCAAGATCATCTTTCTTAATGAGAACTTAGAGATCAAGAATCCCCCGGCCATGGCCCCTATAATGGAAAAAGGTAGTCCAACTCCACCGGAAAGCCAGCCGTAATGAACCTTTATCCCCAGATCTACCATAAATGGAGCAACCATGGAGGATAGCCCTGACTCCCCGGTCCTCATAAGGATTATAAAGGCTATGGCCACCCCAATCTTGTCCCTGTCCATATAGTCAAAGAAGGCCCTTGAATAAAATGACTCCTTATCCCTGAAAAATAGTTCTTTTATCCTGTTTCTAAAGAGGGCCAGTCCAATCAGCAGAATCAGAAGCCCAATCGCCACCCGACCTGCAAAGCTTATCATTTTCAGAAATGGGAATACCTCTAATAATCCCCCGCTAAATCTGTCCCAGAAAAGAGATCTCATCCCCAATAAGATCAGAACCAGGGCAATGGTGGCAATAAGGAATTTTATCCTAAATATCCTCTTCAAAAGATCCCAAATCCTTATTTTTTCCTCTTCAATACGGGGAAGAAAAAAAACATGGTAGACAAACAAAAGGCCAAGAAAAGCTCCCGCTGTAAAGAAAGCAGAAACCCAGCTGAGTGTTGTGCCAATAGTAACAATTATGCCTGTTCCTGCCATCATTGCCAGGCGATAAGCCATCACCCTGTAGCCTACAAATTTCGCCTGACCCTTTTTATCGAGAGCCTCCATGTAGTAGCCGTCAATAGCAATATCATGAGTAGCTGATAGAAGTGCAGCGATAAATAGCAGCCCCGCTATGAGCTTAACTCCATAAGGAAGGGGGCTCATAAAGGCAACGACAATGAACAAGAGGACCAAAAGAAATTGCATGATAAGGAGCCATTTCCTTTTGGTTCCAAATTGGTCTATGAGGGGTCCCCATAAAAATTTAATCACCCATGGTATGCCAAAGAGGGATGTAAGGCCAATTGCCTCCAGGCTGACCCTCATATCTCTAAAAAAAACAGATGAAACCATCCTTATTATGGTATAAGGAAGGCCCTCTGCAAAGTAAGTGGTGAATGCCCAGACATGGGGAAGTTTAAAATAGGAACTTTTTTCCATTGCTAATCTGTAATCTCATAGGTAAAAACTCATCTACATGTCAATAGGCATTGTTTATATGAAATATACTTTGGGGTCAATAGGCTGTTTTTTTGAGATAAGGAGCATATGTGAAAAAATGTGATTTTTGATTATGGACGTAGCACTGAACATACTACCTGTCTTTTTAGTGATATTTTTAGGCGCAGGAACCAAAAGACTGGGTTTCTTTCCGGATGGCTTTGTGAAGGGAGCTAATCGTCTTGTATTTTACATAGCTATCCCGGCCCTTCTCTTTACCAAGTTATCCCGGGCACCCTTTCATGAAACATTTGACATGAACCTTGCGCTCATCTCTTGCTTATCCATTTTTGTCATTTGGCTCTTTTCTCTATTGTTTGTCAGGATCAGGATATTCTCACCACTCATGCCCGCCTCGGCTGGGACCTTTGTCCAAACTACCATGCATGGAAATATTGGCTATATTGGTCTTGCTGTTGTCTTCTATGCCTTAGGGAACAATGGTCTTGGTATTGCAAGTTTTTTGGCACCATTTATTATAATTTCACAAGTTCAGACATCTGGAAATTTGGATTAAGCCCTTTTTGCTAAAATGTCAAAAAGGATATAAAAACAGGGACTTACGGCCAAATTTGAACCGGGCATAACTCCTTGCCCCCTCCTCTTTGGTAGGGTACCATATATCTAAATTC
>JAUWZV010000137.1 GCA_030615105.1 Desulfobacteraceae bacterium | reverse complement strand
GAATTTAGATATATGGTACCCTACCAAAGAGGAGGGGGCAAGGAGTTATGCCCGGTTCAAATTTGGCCGTAAGTCCCTGTTTTTATATCCTTTTTGACATTTTAGCAAAAAGGGCTTAATCCAAATTTCCAGATGTCTGATGTTATGAAACCTGAACCAACATACAAATGTAGGGTGGCATTTTATAAGCCTTAGGCTTATTTATATGCCACTCTCCGAGGCATAGGCTCTACGAGCCGGAGGCCTATTTAAGGTCGGGCCTGCCCGCCATCGCTCTCGCTCAGGCCCTGCCCGACGGACGGCAGGCGGGGAGGCGGGCGGGTATAAAACCCAATTCAACACCTAAATGTAGGGTGGCATTTTACATGCCACCGGTTTGCGGTCGGGTTTAAAACCCGACCCTACAAATAATGATACCGATATCAAATACCCAGAATTGTCGCGCCCCTGGCCCAGACCTGATTATCTGGCTATATGCTTGCATACATGGAATATGCGCCAGGGCGGGCAGGGCGGGCCGACCCTACATTTTCCACGCTTTATTGAGCATGTTCCTATTTATTTGAATTAATTGATTTTTCATTTTTTTCAACGGACATTACTTTTTTTGCATTTTATGTTATAAATTTTTAAAAGATATATAAAGGGAATAATTATGACAGCACAAGTAGTTAGGGAAACAAATTTTCCTAATCTAAAATTGGTTAGTCGCGGAAAGGTCAGGGATATATATGAGGTAGGGGATAACTTACTCATCGTTACTACTGACCGGATGTCCGCATTTGATGTGGTGATGGATGATCCTATTCCAGATAAGGGAAAGATTCTAACAAAGATATCCGTTTTTTGGTTTGAAAGAACCTCTCCTATAATCGATAATCATATAATAACTGTTAATCCAGATGAATATCCTGAAGCTTGCCAGCCTTATAAAGAATATCTTATTGACCGAAGCATGCTGGTGCATAAAGCTAAACCCCTCCCAGTGGAATGCATTGTAAGAGGTTATATTTCAGGTTCCGGATGGCTTGAGTACCGGGATCAGGGGAGTATCTCAGGGATATCTCTTCCTGAGGGACTGAAGGAGTCATCTCAGTTGCCAGAACCAATATTCACCCCATCAACCAAGGCTGACGTGGGAATCCATGATGAAAATATTTCCTTTGAGGATGCTTCAAATATTGTCGGAGAGGATATAGCCAAGGAGATTAGAACGATCAGTTTTAAAATATACCAATATGGAAGAGATCTGGCCTCTAAGAATGGTATCATCATTGCCGACACCAAGTTCGAGTTTGGATTTGTAAATGATAATCTCATACTGATTGATGAGGTATTAACCCCGGATTCATCCAGATTCTGGCCAATGGATGAATACGAACCCGGAAGGGCTCAAAAGAGTTTTGACAAGCAGTTTTTAAGGGATTACCTAAATAGCCTTGATTGGCCAAAAAAGCCACCCCCACCAAAATTACCACAAGAGGTGATTCAGATTACAAGAGATAAATATCTTGAGGCCCTTAAGAGATTAACAGGAAAAGGCCTGTAAGCCCTGTTAGCCCCATTAAAACTTATTGTTTTTTTCGCCCCGCTTCTTCTATCCCAACCCTTGACAACGCCTATCCAGATGCTTAACATCTGTCAATATCAATTTTCATTAATCAGTATTAAGACTTAGCATATGAGCGGGATAAAGATTAAGATAAACGAAGAAAGGGAAAAAAAAGAAGATTATAAAGAGATGGATAAAGAGCAGGAAAAAGTAGAAGGTATCGAAGAGCCCTCTAAGAAATCCCGGGGAAAGGCCAGTAAAAAGAAGGTGAAGCCGGTAGAAGAGATGACCAAGCAGGAACTCTTGAGAAAACTCAAGGATACCGAAAAGCAGTCAGAAAAAAATTACGATCTTTATATGCGAACCTATGCCGAAATGGAAAATATTATAAAGAGAGGGAAAAAAGAAAGGGAGGATTTGGCTAAATTTGCAAATGAATCTCTTATCAAAGATATCCTTCCTGCAATTGATAATCTTGAAAGGGCGATATCTCATGTTCAAGATGATAATAATCCCTCAAGGTTAGTTGAAGGCCTTGATCTAACACTAAATGGCCTAATGACAACGTTAAAAAAAGCGGGCCTTAAAGAGGTTGAAGCAGAGGGAAGACCTTTTGACCCCAACTTCCATGAGGCAATTTCACAGCAGATAGATGATAAGGTTGCGCCAGGGCATGTCATAATCGAATCGCAGAAGGGCTACCTGCTAAATGGGCGTTTGATCAGGCCATCGAGGGTTGTGATCTCGCAAGGAAATAGTAATAAAAAAGAAGATACGGTTTAAGTATTGAATATGCTTTAAAAATATACTTTTAAGGGGGAAACGATGAGTAAAATAATTGGAATTGATTTGGGAACTACAAACTCCTGTGTGGCTCTCATGGAGGGAGGGGACCCAAAGGTAATTGCCAATGTGGAAGGGAACCGGACCACTCCCTCTATTGTGGCATTTACTGATAGCGGGGAACGTTTAGTAGGGCAGACTGCAAAAAGACAGGCGATTACCAACCCTGATAATACTGTTTATGCAGTAAAAAGGCTGATTGGCAGGAAGTTTAATTCGCCTGAGGTTCAAAAGGATATTAAGATAACACCTTACAAGATTAGCAAGGCAAAAAATAGTGATGCCCAGGTAACCGTCAGGGACAAGGATCATAGCGCAGCCGAGATTTCATCAATGATTTTACAGAAAATGAAGCAAACCGCCGAGGAATATCTTGGTGAGAAGGTGATTGATGCTGTCATAACTGTTCCGGCCTATTTCAATGACAGCCAAAGACAGGCAACAAAGGATGCTGGAAAGATAGCGGGATTGAATGTTCAAAGGATCATTAATGAGCCTACGGCTGCCTCGCTTGCATATGGTCTGGATAAAAAGAAAGACGAAAAGATTGCTGTCTTTGATCTTGGAGGAGGGACCTTTGATATTTCCATCTTGGAGATTGGTGATGGAGTCTTTGAGGTAAAATCCACAAATGGAGATACCCATTTAGGGGGTGAGGACTTTGATCAAAGAGTTATGGATTACCTTGCTGATGAATTTAAGAAGGATCAGGGGATTGATCTCAGGAATGATAAGATGGCATTACAGCGTTTGAAAGAGGCGGCTGAGAAGGCAAGGATGGAACTCTCTACCTCAATGGAGACAGATGTTAATCTGCCCTTTATTACCGCTGATGCAAGCGGGCCAAAACATTTGAATATCAAGCTAACCAGGGCAAAACTCGAGGCCCTTGTAGAGGATCTGGTTGAAAAGACAGTCGAGCCCTGCAAGATTGCATTAAATGACTCCGGTTTGAAGGTCAGTGATGTTAATGAGGTCATTCTGGTTGGTGGAATGACCAGGATGCCCATGGTTCAGGAAAAGGTAAAACAGATCTTTGGTAAAGAGCCGCACAAGGGTGTCAACCCTGATGAAGTTGTTGCAATCGGTGCAGCCATACAGGGTGGTGTGTTAAAGGGTGATGTAAAAGATGTTCTTTTACTTGATATTACTCCTCTTTCACTGGGAATTGAGACCCTTGGTAGTGTATTCACCAGGCTCATTGAGAAAAATACTACAATACCTACTAAAAAAAGCCAGATATTCTCAACTGCGGCTGATAACCAGCCTGCAGTCTCCATCCATGTTCTTCAGGGTGAGAGAGAAATGGCAACTTACAATAAGACCCTTGGTCGATTTGAACTGATTGGGATTCCATCAGCGCCAAGAGGCATGCCTCAGATAGAGGTAACCTTTGATATTGATGCAAATGGTATTGTTAATGTATCTGCCAAAGATATGGGAACTGGAAAGGAACAGTCCATCAAGATAACCGCCTCAAGCGGCCTCAGTGAGGAGGAAATTGATAGATTAGTCAAGGATGCTGATCTTCATGCTGAAGAAGACAAGAAGAAGAGAGAACTTGTTGATGCTCGAAATGCTGCTGATGCCCTCATCTATTCTACTGAAAAATCTCTTAAGGAGGCTGGGGAAAAACTCGATGCCAGCACCAAAGTAGAGATAGAGAATGCAATTTCTAACCTTAAGAAGGCCATGGAGGGTGAAGATACATCAGAGATCAAGCGTCTTTCAGAGGAGTTGACCCAGGTCTCACATAAGATAGCTGAGGTTTTATATGCCCAGGCTGCCCAATCTCAAGCTGGCCCAGAGACAGGTGCTGGGCCATCTGAGTCGGCTACAAAGGATGAGGAGGTTGTTGACGCTGACTTTGAGGAAGTAAAGGATGACAGCAAATAAAGCCCCCTATTTTAAAAAGGCCATTACCATCTTGATAGTGATAATGGCCTTTTTTATTTTCTCATGCGCGAAAAAGGAATTGTTAAAAAAACCACCTGAAAAGAAATTGGTCATAGATCATTTCTCAGAGGCTGAAAGTTATTGGCATCAGAAAGAATATGATAAGGCCTTGGCAGCTTATGATCGATACCTTAAGATATTTCCATCAGGGGGTATGGCCAGGGATGCATTAGCCAGGAAGGCGACTATATATTACAATAGAAATCAATATGAGAAGGCCTTGCCTCTTTTTTTAGAGGTTATAGATAAATATCCTTTGGAAGAAAGGGCTGAGATTCACCTTTTGACAGCCAAGACATATTTCCATCTAAAGAGATACCCTGAATCAAGACTATCTGCCTTAAGATGGCTTGAGCTTTATAAATATTATCCCAGGAAAGAAGAGATATTCCTTCTTTTAGGCCAAAACTTAAAGGAACTAAATGAGTACCCCAGGGCCCTTTATTGGTGGCTCAAGTTATTGGAATCGCCATTAATTAAAGGAGAGCAAAAAGGAAAAGTTAGGTCTCAAATTTTAGATCTCATCTATCGATCAGAAGAAGACGAACTAAAACAGATGGCAGCCTATGCCAAAGAGAGCGATCTTGTCTTTCCAATTTACTACCAGCTTGCTTTATCACTTTTTAAATCAGATAAATTAGAGGAGGCACGCGAGGCAGCGATAATGGTAGCGAGGCTTGCACCGGAAGAGGAATGGGTCACAAAGGCAAAAGAAGTGCTCAAAAAGATTGAGGAGAGATTAAAGGTTAGGCCTAACATTGTTGGTTGTCTCTTACCTTTGAGCGGTCCCTTTGCCATCTATGGCCAGGAGGTTTTAAATGGTCTTGAACTCGGTCTTGATATCTTTCATGAGGGCAGTGAAGGCCTTTCATCTATGGAGCTTGTTATAAGAGACACGGAAGGTGATCCTAAAATAGCTATTGAGGCAATAAAAGAACTTGCAGAGGAGGAGAGGGCAATAGTAACTATTGGCCCTCTCATTAGTAAGGTAGCAGAAGGGGTTGTGGAAAAGGCTCAAGAATTAGGAATACCCATAATCACATTAAGCCAGAGTGAAGGTATCACAGAAAAGGGAGAGATGGTTTTTCAGAATTGTCTCACCCCTGAAGACCAGATAAGAGCCTTAATAAATAAAGTTATGGGGGAGATGGGCTTAAAGAGATTCGCTATCCTCTATCCTGCAACTCCTTATGGCCGATATTATATGAATAAATTATGGGACAAGGTTGAATCCCAGGGAGGGGAAATAGCTGCAATAGAGTCCTATAATCCTAAGGATACAGATTTTGCAACAGAGATAAAAAAGTTGGTTGGTCTATTCTATCCAAGGCCAGAATCAGATATGGAAGAAGAGGAAGAGAGGGAATTGGAAGAGGAAGAGGAAGAAGAAGAATTGGAAGAGGAACCAGAACCTATCATTGATTTTGATGCTATATTCATCCCTGATAGCTATGAAAGGATAGCCCTTATAGCGCCTCAGTTGGCCTATTATGATGTTGTAGGAGTAACCCTTTTGGGAACAAGTCTTTGGTACTCTCCCAAGTTGATAGAGACCACCGGAAGATATGTTCGTGGAGCGATATTTCCTTCTGGCTTCTTTCCTGGTAGCGGTTATAAAGGGGTGGATAGTTTTATTGACCAATACAAAGCCAATTTTGGTAAAGAACCAGGACTTCTTGCTGCAATAGGTTACGATACTATCAGAATAGTCAAGGAAATCGTAAAAGAAAAAGGCGAACACATAAAGACAAGGGAAGATCTTCGCTCCGCATTAGCAGGAAATAAATATTTTGATAGCGTAACCGGACCAATGGTTTTTGATAATAAAAGAAGGGCAAAAAGAAACCCTCTTCTTTTGACAGTAAGGGGCAGGCATTTCCTTCCTATGCCATAACATATTCTTCGTAAGAAAGGACGACTGTAAATCTAACACCCACCTCATTCCAGGTTGCATGATAGTGATTGAAGTTACGCATTTGGATTGAAGGTTTCAAAACGTAATCTTAACTTTATCGAGGATGGTAAAGGGGGACGTTCGTGCAGAGATTGCACAGCTATTCAAATATAAACTTCTATTTCAACCTTTTATCATTTTAGACTTGTATTTGCAACATATGGAGTCTTTAACTGAAATAATGGGGCGTCAGGCAATCTCTGCACGA
>JAUWZV010000101.1 GCA_030615105.1 Desulfobacteraceae bacterium | reverse complement strand
TACTCCTTTAATTCGTTTACAACTCGGACTATGCCATCCCGCATTACTGGCACATTAAAATTTAGAAGCAATCCCAAATTAAGGCCTGATAATTTGAGATATGTCAGAAGCTGTGCCTTATGGATTGGTTCAATCTTCTCGTATGATTTCAATTCAAGTATGATTGCGTTTTCAACAACGGTATCCAACCTATAACCACAATCCAGTTTCTTTCCTTTATACTTTACAGGTAAGGGCTTCTGCCTTTCAACTGATAAACCTTGTAGACTCAGCTCATAACATAAGCATTCTTCATAAGCTGATTCAAGCAAACCAGGTCCAAGTGCTTTATGTACCTCTATAGCTGCACCTATTATCTTACTGCTTAATTTATTAATATCCATTATCAATCCAATTTCACAAAAGGATGCGAAGCTTTTCCCTTGCCGGCCTCTCAACGGCAAGGGAAAAACATTTCTTCTCTGCGTTCTCTGCGTCTCTGCGGTGAATTAAGCTTTATCGTAATGAGAAAACTGCATGGTGAAGGTAGCCCTCCCCTGAGAGGAAGAGCGTAGAGCTGTTGAATAGCCAAACATCTTGGAAAGAGGCGCTATGGCAGCCAGTATCTTAACTGTTCCTTTCGTTGTAATCCGCCCGATTCTGCCACCTCTGGTATTCATATCACTTATTACATCGCCTACAAAATCTTCGGGAACGATTATTTCAACCTTCATAATAGGCTCCAGAAGCACAGGCAAGGCAAGCTCACAGGCCCCTTTAAATGCCATAGATGCAACAATCTTAAAGGAAAGGGGTGTAGATAATAGTTCCTTTACCCTGGCATCCAGAAGAATGGTTTCCACATCAATTACCGGATAACCCATCAAAACACCACTTTCTGATGCCTCCTTTATCCCTTCCTCTATTGAGTTGATAAACTCTTCAGTCATTAAGGGGTTTGAACATTTGTTGACAAACCTACTTGCTTTTCCCCTCTTCATGGGTGAGACCTCTATCTTTATCGCTGCAAAGTGCATTACTCCACCCCATTCTCTGTCAAAAACTGTCTCAATTGCAGCCTTTTTACCTATGGTTTCTCTATAAACCACCTGGGGTTTTCCAGTATTTACATCAAGAAAAAATTCCCTCTTTAATCTGTGGGCTAAAACCTCCAGATGAAGCTCCCCCATACCGGAAATTATCATCTGGCCAGTATCCTCATCTACCTCAAACTTGAATGTTGGGTCTTCATCAGCTACTTTTTTAAGACTATCCAGAAGCCGCTCCTGATCCTTTAACTGCCTTGGCTCCACAGCCATGGATATTACCGGCTGATCAAACTCCATGGATTCAAGTAATATAGGATGACCCTTGTCGCAAAGGGTATCACCAGTAGTGGTCTCTTTTAAACCCATGACAGCAATAATGTCACCACTTATAGCTTGATCTATCCTCTCTCTTTTGTTTGCATGCATCCTCATGATCCTGGCTACCCTTTCTGTGACATCTTTTATGCTATTATAGATTATGGAGCCTGGTCTCATTGTTCCAGAGTAGACCCTGAGATATGTCATTCTTCTTCCCTGATCCATTGCAACCTTAAAGGCCAATGAAGAGAGAGGTTCCTTCAATGTTGCAGACCTGGACTCAGGTTTTTTTGTCTTAGGATTGATGCCTTTGACTGGTGGAATATCAAGAGGGGAGGGAAGAAATTCAACTATTCCATCCAAAAGGGGCTGTATCCCCTTATTTCTCAATGCTGCACCACAGAACACAGGAACAAGTGTGAGCCTTATAGTAGCCTCCCTGATTACCCTCTTGATTGACTGAATATCTATCTCTTCTTCAGATAGGTATTTCTCCATTATGCTATCATCATTATCAGCTAACAGTTCAAGCATCCTTTCCCTATGTCTTGAAGCCTCTTCTACATAATTCTTTGGGATAGCTAATTCCTGAAAAGAGGCACCGAGATCATCCTCACTCCAGACAATAGCTCTCATCTTAACTATATCGATCACACCCTGAAAACCCTCTTCCATTCCCCACGGTATTTGAAGGATCAATGGAGTGGCACCAAGCCTGTCTCTTATCATCCCTACTGCACCGTAAAAATTGGCACCAAGCCTGTCCAGCTTATTGATAAATGCTATTTTAGGTACCCTGTATCTATCTGCCTGGTGCCATACTGTCTCTGACTGAGGCTCCACACCGCCCACTGCACAAAATACTCCTATGGCCCCATCCAAAATCCTCAAGGATCTCTCAACCTCAATGGTGAAGTCCACATGCCCAGGTGTATCTATGATATTTATGGTGTGATCAGACCATTTACAGGTGGTGACAGCAGAAGTTATTGTTATACCCCTCTCCTGTTCCTCAGGCATCCAGTCCATAATAGCCTCCCCATCATGAACCTCACCAATTTTGTGAGACCTACCGGTGTAAAAGAGTATTCGCTCTGTTATGGTAGTCTTACCGGCATCTATATGGGCTATGATACCTATATTGCGTGTTTTCTTAAGTTGCTGCATTGACATAGGGAATAAATCTAAGGTATCTATTAATTAGTGTCAAGTTATAGTGAGCGTCATTGGTCAGTGGTCATTTGTCACTGGTAAAGTATAATAATAGCCAAGAAATTCCAAAGCTTACCGATGACTGATGACAAAAAAGTTATGAATCGGTGACGGTCAGGGTGAGGAAGCCCGTTTCGTTGCTCGCCTGCCCGCCATCGGCTTCGCCTTCAGGCGAGGCGGGCGGGGTTACGTTTTTCGTCCTTTTATGCGCCTAAAGCGCATTAACGTTACCGTTACCATTACCGATACGGGCATCGTTACCGTAGCCTGCTTGCAAAAAATCTGGGTAATAATTCTGACATATAGGCTTGATACAAATAAAGAGCATGTATAAGGGGTAAAACAGTGTTTACATCAGCCGGCCAGACCTTGATGGAGATATACAATCTCCTGTTTTCCGCATTTGGCCCTCAGAACTGGTGGCCGGCAGAGACAGAGACAGAGATGATGGTTGGTGCTATTTTAACCCAGAACACGAGCTGGAATAATGTAGAAAAGGCGATCCAGAATCTTAAAGAAGAAGATCTATTGTCTATAAGGGGGCTAAAGGATATACCTGCCTCTATCCTGGCTGGATATATCAGGCCTGCCGGGTATTATAATCTTAAGGTCAAGCGCCTGAAAAACCTTATCAAATTTATTGAGGATAAATACAATGGAGATGTAAAAAAACTTTTTTCCCTTGACACCGATACTATCCGGAAAGAACTTTTGTCTGTAAAGGGAATTGGAATGGAAACAGCGGATAGTATTATCTTATATGGAGCAGGGAGGCCTCTTTTTGTAGTTGACACATATACCCACAGGATCTTAACCAGGCATGGTCTAATTGAAGAAGAGGCAGGATATAATGATTTGCAGGTGTTTTTTATGGATAATCTACCTCATGATGTTGAGCTTTTCAAGGAGTTTCACGCCTTGATCGTAAAGATAGGAAAGGATTTTTGCAGGAGAAAACCTCTCTGTTCCCAATGCCCGCTTGAAGATTTAAATAAGGAAAAATATGTTTAAGACATTTCTCAAGGCCCTTAGGCTTCCATTCCTGGCGGGTTCAATAATACCCTTGATTACTGCTGCTGCATTTGTGTTTCAGAGGGAGTCATTCACTCCTCTCCCTTTTGTCATGGCCTTGATAGGTCTTAGTGCTCTCCATTTGGGTTCCAATTTGCTAAACGACTACTATGATTCTAAAGGGAGTGATCCTATTAATATAAGGCTTACACCATTCAGTGGTGGAAGCAGGGTAATTCAAGAAAATGAGATACAGCCCAACACTGTTCTTGCTTTATCCCTTTCCTTTTTTTTCATTGGGGTTGCATGCGGAATCTGGTTTACCTTTTGGGGCAGGCCTTATGTTTTATTGATTGGTCTTTTCGGTCTTTTAGCTGGCTGGACATACTCAAGTCCACCCCTTCAACTTATGTCCCGCGGTTTGGGCGAGCCTTTAATATTCTTTGCCTTTGGGCCCCTTATAACACTGGGTACATATTATGTTATGACTGATATCCTTTCCTGGTATGCCTTTTTAATAGGTATTCCGCACGGATTCTTTATAATGGCTGTGATCTGGATAAATGAGTTTCCAGACTATCAGGCCGACCTAAAAGCTAACAAAAAAAACTTAGTCATCAGGCTTGGTCTGAGCAGGGCGCGCTATTTGTATTCCCTGATAATGTTTCTCCCCTTTCTGGTTATTATTCTCCTTATATATTCAATAGATCTTCCTTTCCTTGTTATTATCTCATTTGGGGCCTTTCCCCTGGCTATCAGGGCCATTCAAATATTGTGGAAGAAATACCTTTCCTTTCAAGACCTGATCCCGGCCCAGGCCCTGACTATTCAAACACTGGTTTCTATGGGCTTACTCATATCAGGGGCACTCTTCATTAGCAAGATTATGTAATTGCTCAATATCCTGTGGACTTATTGTATGTTATAAAACCTGAACCAATCGTTCGACCTGGAGGCTCTTGACAGGCATACAAATGTAGGGTGGTCCGCCAAAGTTCGGTGGCGGGCCACCTATTTAAGGGCGGGCCTGCCCGCTCGTGCCTTGCAATGGCAGGCGGGTCGCTCTCGCTCAGGCGAGGCGGGCGGGTATAAAACCCAATTCAACATCTAGATGTAGGGTGGCATTTTACATGCCACCGGTTTGAGGTCGGGTTTAAAACCCGACCCTACAAAGAATGATACAGATATACAATACCCAGAATTGTCGCGCCCCTGGCCCAGTCCCGCCTGCCACCCGCCTGCCGGGTGTCGGGCAGGGATGGCGGGCAGGCCTGACTATCTGGCTATATGCTTGCATACGTGGAATATGCGCCTCCCGATCCCGTGCCGGTCTCGGGACGGGGAGGGCGGGATGGGCGGGCCGACCCTACATTTTCCACACTTTATTGAGGATGTTCAAAATTATTTGGTAAGTAAAATGTCAAAAAGGGGATTAATCTTTACATCAGCTTTATTAATCTTTATCCTACTTTCATTTATGGGCCTGTACTTTGGATATTTTTTGATAAGTCCTGCAGGGATTGATAAAAAGGAAGAGATTTTTATAGTAAAAAAAGGCAGTGGCCTAAAGACAGTTGCTAATGAACTTGAGGAAAGGAGGCTTATCAAAAACAAAGATCTTTTTATGCTCTGGGTTATCCTGAAAGGAGGCACAAAGGATATAAAGGCAGGGGAATACGGCTTTAATCAGTCAATGTCTCCTGTAAGAATATTTACAATTCTTGCAACTGGTGCAATCAAAACCTACCCTTTAACCATCCCTGAGGGTCTTACTGCTAAAAAAATCGCCGACATACTGGCCAAAAAGAATCTGGTTAACAAAAAGGAATTTATCTCCCTTGTGACGGATAAAGCCCTTGCAGCCTCTTACAATATTGATGGGCCAAGCTTAGAGGGCTATCTCTTCCCTGACACCTATGTAATAAGCAGGGATTTGGGCGCACGGGAGTTAATTGACATTATGGTTCATCGTTTCTGGAATGTCTTTAATAACCTGATAAAGGGTCAGAAATCCGCAGCAGGTGAACTATTGCCGGTAAAGAATATAGTAACACTGGCCTCCATAGTAGAAAAGGAGACCGGTCTTGACAAGGAAAGGCCTGTCATTGCATCAGTTTTTATTAACAGACTTAAAAAGGGGATGAGGCTTGAAAGTGATCCAACTGTTATCTATGGCCTGAAAGATTTTGATGGAAATCTGAAAAGAAAGGATCTTCATTCCCCCAGCCCTTACAATACATATATTAATCATGGACTTCCTCCTGGACCCATTGCCAATCCTGGGAGAGCGTCCCTCATGGCAGCAACAAACCCGGCAGAAACAAATTACCTCTACTTTGTCTCTAAAAATGATGGGAGTCATTATTTCTCCACCACCTTATCAGAACATAATAGGGCTGTTGTTAGGTACCAGAAAAGGCGCCGTTCAATGCCAGGAAAACCCCGTTAGAAAGTTTGGAAAAGGCTTTAAAAAACTTTCAAATGAATCTCCCCTCCCTTGATGGGAGGGGATAAAGGGGAGGGTGAACGAACTGAGTATCACCCCCACTTCACCCTCCCCCTTCCCCGCTAAAGACGGGATCTTCGACAAGGGGGAGGAACTGTAAGGGAACCCTGTAGCAAGACTTCGGCGAGCTCAGTCGAGTCGCTACAGGGAATATACAAGTTTATTTCCTTTTGATCTCCGTTCTGAAGGACAGAACTTTTTCTGAGTGGGTAAAAAGGATAAGAATAGAATTTTTAAAAAAGGAGGAGTAAAATGAAAAAGGATCTTATAAGATTTTTAACAATTAGTTCTCTTTTAGTCTTTTCTGGTATTTTGTTTACAGGATGCTCAGAATCAGGAAAAACCCTTAATAAGGGAGTAAAGGGTCCACAAATTGTTGTTAATCCTGAGACAGTTCGCCTGGGTGTTGCTAAGATGAAAGGTACAAAGTTTGTCTTCAGCGGTTCAGGCTTTGAGCCTGGAGATAGTGTATTCATAAAACTCCTGAATGTGCCAGTTGATGGAAAAAAGGTTGATCTATCAATAGCCTCTGCTGATGTTGAAAAAGATGGCACCTTTAATGCTAAGGTAGGAATCCTGACCAAGGTCTCTGATTTCTTGAGGGCTAAGATTGGCTCAAACGAAAAGATGGAAAACATCATAATTATAACAAAAGCTCCTATGCCTGCAGGCATATACACTGCCAGGGCGATAAGTATGCTCTCCGATAAAAAAGCCGAATGCACCCTGAAGGTAAAGGGGCCCTCATTGATAGACAGAATTAAAGACTGGCTCGGCACGCTGCTGGGAAAGATTGTTAAAAAAACGCCTAAAGTGAGCTAAATCAGCCTCAGGCTGATAAAGCGCCCGCCCGCCTCGTCCCGCAGAGCGGGACGGGCAGGCCTAAAGCCCGCCCTGGCGCGACGTGCGTGAATCAGTCTGTTAAATCTATAGGGGGGGCTATGTTTTCGGATCATCCTATTAAGTCTATAAGCCAGATCTGGGTCAGGGTTATAAGTGAACACAACAAACTCAATAAATCTTGACATCAAAAAATGTTTTAAATATATTACTTTTACTTTGTATACTGTATACAGAACATATCGCACCTTCGGTGCGGACCTGTAGGGGTTCGATTTACCCGCCCGCCTCGCCTGAGGCGAAGCCGATGGCGGGCAGGTCGAACCCGCAATGACGGGCGTCATAAATGCCGCCCCTACAAGGACTTAAAAAGGAAATTCCTATAATATTAAATGAGAGAGCTTTGAAAATATCCAAATTATCATTGCGATAAGTCCCGATTTTTTGGGACGACGAAGCAATCTAATAAATTCAAATACTTACAGCAAATGAGATTGCTTCTTCCGACTTGGTCGGAATCGCAATGACTTTTTATTCGTTAACAATACATAACGTTGAATTAAAAACAGGAGGCTAAAAAGATGGGTAAGTTATTGTTTGAATGGGATTATTCGACATACCCGGGGGCAAAAAAGTACCCTCATCTATTCAAGCCTATTGACATAGGCAATCTTACTATCCCGAATCGAATAAAGTATGCCGCCACCGAGGACAATTTAAACGGCAGAGATGGTTTTGTTACGGATGCAGGCGTAGCCTATCTGCGAGAAAGGGCTAAAGGCGTTGTAGGCGGTATATGCACCATGCAGGGTGTATATATGGATGAGGGCCGGCAAGGTCAGGGATATGTTGGCCAGGCCGCAGCTTGGGATGATAAATTCATACCTGGATTAAAAAGGCTTGCCGATGCTATTCATGAAGAAAAGGCAGCGGCTGCCTGCCAGTTAATGCACTGTGGTCGAGTCGGTGCAATTGAGACAGAATATTGCCAGGGGCCCTCAGATGTCCCCCAGCGATTGAGAATTTTCAGGCCAGTTCAAGAGATGACCAAAGCAGACATTAAACAGTGTCTTAAGGAACATATTGAGGCCACTGAAAGACTGCTTAAAGCAGGATTTGACATCGTTGAGATTTCAGGGATTGTAGGTTATCTCCTTTCCAATTTCCTATCCAGCTATACCAACAGGCGGACAGATGAGTATGGTGGGGATATACGGGGAAGGATGCGATTTGTTGTGGAATGCATCCAAGAAGTTAAGAAAGTATGCGGTGATGTTCCTGTGGGTATAAGGCTCTGTTCTGATGAACTCTTAGATGACGTGGGTGGAAACACACCTGAGGAATCCATGATCACCTATGAAATGTCTGAGGAGGCAGGTGTGGACTACATGAGTGTTACACTTGGCTGGCAAGAATCTATCTACCCTGTCATAAGCAGAGACATTCCTCAGGGTAACTGGCTCCATTTAGCTGAACGTGCCAAGCAACACCTCAAAGTGCCTGTCATGATGGCCTATAGGCTTTTCGTCCCGGAGCTGCCTAATAAAGCTATTGAAGAAGGCAAACTGGATATCTGGGAAATGTGTCGGCCTATGATTGCTGACCCCCTGATGCCCAAAAAGGTCTTGGAAGGAACACAGGATGAGATAAGACATTGTGTTGCATGCAATGTTTGCCTGGCAAGGCTTTTCCGTGATGCACCCATGACCTGCTATATTAACCCGGTTTGTGCCCATGAATGGGATCCAAAATATCAGATTAAACCAGCAGAGATGGAAAAAAATATTATGATTGTTGGTGCTGGACCTGCTGGTCTCGAGTGTGCCTGGGTGGCAGCAGAGAGAGGACACGAGGTCCATGTGTACGATAAGAGAGAGGAATTGGGCGGAACTATTATCGAGGCTGCCAGGGCACCCTATGGAGACGACGAACTCTACGGGCAGATAAGATTTTCAAAGGCAAAAGCTGAAAAAGCAGGGGTGGAGTTCCATGTAGGCACAGAGGTAACCCCTGAATTAATTGAAGAGGAAATGCCAGATGCTGTTGTCCTGGCTACCGGGCCAAATTACATTAAGGGTACAGCCCCTGGTTTTGACAGGGCAAACGTTGTCTCGGTACTGGATGTTATAAATGGAACGGCAGAAGTTGGTGATAATGTCGTTGTCTGGGGAAACAGAAAGCCTGGTATTGGGGTGGCCCTGTTCTTGGCCAAACAGGGGAAAAAGGTGACCATCGTAGGAAAAGAAAAAAAGCTTGGAAAGGACATTAATCCTTCCTTTTTATGGCGATATGTTGGCTACTTAAGGCAAAATAAGGTGACAGCCTATAACGATTGCGATATTGAGGAAATTACCGATGATGGTGTTACTGTTCTGACTTACGCTGGTTATAGGATCCCGGTTAAGGCTAACACAGTGGTCAGTTCAGAGAGAGAGGCAAACACTATATTAAAAGATGTGGTTCAGGAAAACAGCATTGAACTTTTTGTAATTGGCGACGCACTTACTCCCCGAAATCTATCAAGTGCGGTTCATGATGGTTACCGAATAGGTATTCGGATCTAAAAGGAGGTTAAAAAATGGCACTTGACCCAGAAAAGGAAATAAGTAGCTTGTGGAGGGCATTACAGGGTTCACAAGAAGCTAACAGGAGAACATTTTATCAAATGCGCCAGGTAGCGATTGAGTTTGCAGGCCCTGATGCAAACCCCTTTGATATCGGTGTTAAGGCATGGGAAATCATAGGTAAAGACATGGGTAAATCCAATCTGCCGCGCATGAATTTGCTAAAAGGTGAAGA
>JAUWZV010000066.1 GCA_030615105.1 Desulfobacteraceae bacterium | reverse complement strand
GGCGAAACAAACTATAAAAGCAAGGCCTGCTTGTCCCGCACGAATTGAGTGCGAACTCACGTCTAATTAGTGCGGGGTAAATTGCTGCGGGGTCATTCCGAACAAGCCTTTAGCCCTGAGCGCACTTGCCCCGAGCGCCATCGAGGGAGCCGAAGTGCCGAAGGGGAAGTCGAGGAATCTATTCGCTGAGCTTGACAGCTGTGCCGTAAGCTAAAAGTTCAGCGGCACTGCCCACGACAGCCGTAGTCATATAGCGAACGTTGATTATTGCGTCCGCCCCCATCTCGCCAGCTGCGGCCATCATTCTATTAGTAGCTGCTGCCCGAGCCCTTCCCATCATCTCTGTGTATTCAGTCAATTCACCGCCAAGGATCAACCTGACTATGGCTGATAGATCTTTGCCAAGCCAGATAGCAAATACCGTATGGCCCTGGACGAGACCGAGAACCTCCGTGATCTCTCGGCCAGGTAGTGCTGTGGAATTCAATAGCAAAACCGTGCGATCAGGCTCAGTAGGCAGTGGCCCCTTTCCTGATGTCTTGTTTTTCCTTTGTTCGAGAGCCACTGTTAGCAGAACCACAAGGATACCTCCCAGAAGGCAGAAAACCGCTATCCTGAGCCACCAGGGCAAGACCGGATCATCAGCAACGATCACGTACCATGGTATCCCGGCAAATACTGCAGTGAAGAGCCCCAGCACGAAGGCCAGCGAGCCAATATGTCGAATTATTTTCATAGTTCCTCCTTAGACCAGTAAAATCGAAAAATCTCAGCTAACGCCCGGCATAAGAGGCGGGCGGGTTAATTGCGAAATGGTTATTCGGTAAAAATGTTATAAGAAATACAAGATGTTGAAAAGCTGCACGTTATAGCCCGTCCTTCTTCATGCCGTTGTTCGGTAAATTTTATGTCCAAAGATATGGGCGTATTTCAATAAGACGATGAAGATTTTGTTGATCCTCCTCATGAAACTTTATTTCCTGTTGTTGTTCTTTTTCTAATGCTTTGTAATACGCAGCATACTTTTTTTTGTCAGGCTCTACCATTCTTTTGCAGTCTGAGTCTGGAATATCTTCAAATATAATTGGAGGTACCTTCAAACGCTTATCGTCTAAAGGACTTTTTCGATTTGGGCGGCTTTTAGTCCACCAATCATATAAATCACAAATCTCTTTCCACGCCCTTTTGTGCGAGTCATCTGAGTTCCAATCCACAATTTCGCCAGGTTTTTCAAGTTCTACGAAATCAACCAATATTTGGAAGGTAGCATGCAACATGATGCTATCACGATCTCGCCAACCTTTTTCTAATGTATGGATTTTAAGATATTTCATGTTTTACCGAACAATGAGTGACCGGAATTAATTCCATTATATTGAACAATTATGGAAAAAATTCCAAAATATAAAAAAGTCATGATTTCAATTTTTTACCATGCTTATTGAGAAATGAAACCCACATCAACATAGAACCCGGGGTTTGACTCTGACCTTTTTTCAATGATATTCTTTAAATGAGTGAAGAGCAGATCTGACACCATTCATGAATAGTTAATTACTTATGCTTGCCCGCCGTATTTCTGGAGGGCCTTGTACCTTTCACTGTTGAAGGAGGCCCACATGCGGGTCGAAGATCCCGATTTATCGGTGGTGTTGTGGGGGCTGGGGGAGAAAAACCCCCGGCTACTCGATTGGCCGCTTCTCTTTTCTTCAGTGCGTAACCCTTAATCCGTCGATTAAACTCGTAAAGGTCACTGAGCTGTTTGAGTATTCTATTTATCTTTTTCATCTTCAAGCTTCTCTATATCAGCCTGGTCCTGTTTCGAGTCTCGCATTCTCTTAAGCCATATCAGGTCTTTCCTGCTCGCTATTTTTATCCTTCCTTCTTCCGATTCGGCTTCAACAGAGTCTCGAATTATTCTCCTGACTTCCTCGATTTCGGCAATGAGAATGTCGATGTTCATTTCATCTTCGTCGATTACCTTCAAAAAACGATGAAGCTCTATGGGCACCCTCTTGAATGTCCACGGAGAAGCTGATTCGAAATACCCTTCCTTTTCCAGAATGCCTTTGGCCTTTTCATAGTCTTCAGAATCAATCAATAGGTCGATGTCCCTGGTAAAGCGGGGCTCAGTGTAGAATGCCATGGCCACTCCTCCAACAAGGGCATATCTCACCTTACGCGTTTCTAACTCCTTTACCAGACGATTGAATTCTTCAAATACGTTCATCTTATTGCGTTAGGGGGGCTTAGAGGGACATCGTGCAGAAATTGCACAGCTATTTAATTGCATACCTCTATCTAAGCCTTTTATCATTTTAGTCCTGTATTTGCAACATATGGAGTCTTTGATTGGAATAACAAGTTATCAAGCAATTTCTGCACGAACGTACCCTTTCACGTCCCCTTTCACTTGGGTCGTCCAATTAAGGAGGCCGCATTCTGCGACCACTTCATCAGCTTTGATCCCTCTCTTTTGTCCCATGTCAAGGACAGGCCCATTTTCACTTGCTGTCCACTCAAGTGACTTGTTATGTTAACCTTGGCGGTTTGTAGTTTTATTGACTTTTCGTATTCCAAGCTCCTTTTATTTGTAACCTAAAAGATGATAAATTATTAAAAATGCAATAATACTACCTAAAGCGCCAATTATGAGTGACCTAAAATCATCTTTTTTTGGTATAAGCAAACGCAATACTGGGTAAAATTTGGTATAAATTACACTCGTACTAGACCAATTATTCGTCAAAACAATGGAAGGATATAAAATAGTTTTTGACCATGGCCCTCTGAAAATTGCTAAAATTATAAAGTTCAAGAACCAAGATAAAATTATTAAGCTTTTGTATACTGGAACATTAGTTGTTATGACGATCAAAACAGAAATAATAATAGAATTTAGACTGAGAGTCTTCAGAAGTTTTAATAAAGTTAAAAGCACATTTAGGGAATATGTCTTTGTTGTAATTTTAAGTCCGGGAAAATATACTAGCCGCAATAATATTGGAGTAATGATAATTATGGGGAAGGTAAATACTGCCGACTCCTTATATATCTGCTCCACATTTACTGAAAGCCCAAACCTTAGAGTAAACGATAAAATAACAGTGACATTAACTAAAAGGACGTCAAGAAGGAATTGACTGAATTCTATAGAAAACTTTTCTTTTTGTATCATAATTCCCTATTATCCCATCCAGTTATAACGTTTGTGTTTCCTAAATTGACCTTTTAAAATCATATTTTGTAGCATAAATAATACTGCCGACCTAAAAGACGTAATATCTTATGTCTTTAAATGAGACAAAGACTATAAAAGCAAATCAATTCAATATATTAGTGCTATCTAAGCAAAAAAAGTAAAGAAAAGTACGCTTCAAATACTTGATGTATCTACTTAGAAACTAAGGTTTGACCCTGAACTTTTTTTCAATGATATTCGTAAAATGAGTCAAGAGCAGACCCCTTTTTCGTGCTGGGTGAGGATGTTAAGTTCGAGGATGAACCTTGATTTCTAATGCTTCTGGCGTCCTCGGTAGGCTTCGACATAACGCCTGGCATGCTCATCGCGGGCCAGTAAAAGGTCAGTGGCAAGAACAGTCGGGCGTACCTTGGCTGCATCCACAATGAGACAATTCACGCCTGCGGCAATAGCGATGGCTACAAAGGCATTGTTAATCACGTTGCGATCAGGCAGGCCAAAGGATATATTGCTGGTCCCCAGAATTACATTTATTCCTAACTCTACCTTGACCCTGTGAACAGTTTCAATGGTTATTCGGCCAGATCTGGTGTCAGCACCTACAGCAAAAGTCAGGCAATCAATAATAACGTCCTCTTTGGGAATACCCACAGCTTCGGCCCGTTCTACAATCTTATGGGCGATTGCTACCCGCCGTTCCCATTTTTTTGGGATACCTTCATCATCTTGCACTAAACCAATAACTGCTGCTTGGTATTTCTTGACCAAAGGTAAGACCCTTGCCAGGGAATTTTCTTCACCAGTCACTGAATTGATGAGCGGCCTACCATTATAGACCCTGAGGGCTGCCTCCAAGGCCTCAGGCTTAGCGCTGTCAATGCATAAAGGCACATCCACTGTTTCCATAACTGCCTGAACGGCCTGAGGTAGCAGGGTTACCTCATCCACACCGAATGTGCTCACACAGACATCAATAATATCCGCCCCAACCTGTGCCTGGGCAAGAGCCTCCTGGCACACGATCTCCAAATTGCCTGCCCTCAGCGCCTCTGACATCTTCTTCTTGCCTGCTGGATTAATGCGTTCACCGATAAGTACTGTTGGGTGGCCATCACCAATGAGTACTTGTTTTGTAGCGCTTGATATCATGGTTTCCATTAATCGATTTCCTCCTTCTTGCCATGGATAATTGATTAATGTGTTCTCTCGCCCGTTCCCTTCGGTCACTAGAGTCCACAGAGATCCCAGAGTAATTATTATGTTGTCCTGATTTTTTGAGAGGGAAAAATCAGGACAAACAATCAGTCCACCACAGGTGGACATTGATGAGCTTGGCAATGAAATCCTGGTAATGCATAGTAATTTGGTTATGGTGCTATAGTCTTGTATCCATATCTCGCAGAGAGCGGGATGTGGATTTAGTTGAATTCAACTTCCTGCCCCGTTAAATGCTTGCCCTGTTGAATTTCTGCTGTTAGGCGGAAACCCCTACGGGGGATTCCACAGGGCGAGCCTATTTAACTGGGGTCAGGAATTCAACTAAAAACTCCTCGACCTGTTAGGTAACCTTCGAAGCCACTATTTTGTGGGTAACTATTCGCTCCGATTTCTTTGATGTCACAGGGATTCTAACTCCCTATCTAACAGGGTGAACCTCAGAGAGCTCTGTGAGAGATTTAAGACCCTTTTAGTGTCACCCTCAACCTTGGTTTTAATTGTCTACTCTGTAAGGGCAGGTTTTGTTAATCCTGCAGCGGTTGCAGACTTCAGCTTGCGTCCAGTTAGGCATAACCGGGCCAATACCAATGATCATAGATACTGACTTACGGGGAACCATCATAGCCGAAGATGTTAGATGCACACCAATTTGCTCTGCAGGCACTAACCTGAATAGATGCCACTGTTCTGAAATAGGCAGACCTGACATACCCGGGCTGATAGGGCTACTAACTTGATAGTTCCTGAACGATGCCTCACTACTAATAAAATGGCAGGCCTCTTGGGCCAGTAAATCCACTGCCGCACTACCTATCCCGTCTAAAATCAGGGCTCGCATAGGCTCTTTCCTGCTTGAGTAACATGCCACCTTTTCTTCAAGACGAGGACCAATAGTACAGACTATTACGGCAAGCTCTTTAGCTGATAGTAATACTGAAGAAAGTAAAGAGCTATCAGTTGACTCGCTTCCTTTCAAAGGCAATCCATCATGGAACACCTTGTTTATTGAATGGAATTCATAGGCGATTGCTGGCTCCAGCAGGTGGAGATCTTCTATAGTGGCTAACAGTTCATCCAATACATGCATCAACTCTGGCCTGAATTTTGAATGACCCCTGATGTCTTGGCGACGCAGTGCTTGATCCATGTTTAGATTTAAAGAAACATCGCGAAGAACAGGCACTCTCTCATCCTATAGCTTAGAATAATGGCAATAAATAGGCCAATTACACTCCAAAAAGCTTGAACTGTCTTTCTTTCAGCAAGAAATTAGGGCCTCCGCCCGTACGGAATGATGGGATAGTTTGATACGTGGGATAATAACGGAGAAAGTCAATTTCAATTGCTCCAAATTCCTTTGAACCCCTGGCCCAGACCTGATTTGCATGGCGGAGTTCAGAGGGCGATGCCGCCATAATATTACAGCGATAGGAGCTTATCCCCTGAAAATCGCACCCCTGGCCCAGGCCTGATTATCTGGGCTATATGCTTGCATACATGGAATATACGCCAGGGCGGGTCACCATTCCAATAATCTAGCATTCCAACTTTCCCCCCGCTGTTTCAGCGGGGACGGAGCGAAGCGGAGATAAATTTTACCTGTATACGCCATATTCTTTTGTGAAATTTACCATTGCCTTCACATTTTCGTGTTTTGCCTCGTCAAACCAAATTCCACAGTCAACTATGAGGCCTCCTCCCTTACCGACAACATCAATAAGCTCTTTAACATTATCTTTAACATCTTGAGGTGTACCTATATTCAACAATGTGACTGGTACATTTCCTTTGAAACATGCGGTATCGCTTAAGATCTCCTTTGCTTTATTCCTATCCACTGTTTCAAACCAATATATGGCTTTCCCTTTAGGTATATCCTTAATAACCTCCAGACGTGGTGTGTAATCCCCCTCGAAAAGAGGCATCGGTACGATCCCTTCATTAATTAGACCGATCATCACATCTCTAAGACCTGGCCAGTAAAATTTCTTAAACTGATCATCCGACATAAAGTAGGCAGCCCCTTTATGAAGTTCTAAACTCACTATTGGATGTCTTGATTCCTTTGCACCGTCTACTGCCATTTTAATAAGTATTGGCACTAGCTTTTTCTGAGCTTCAATAAGCTTATCAGGTCTCCTGTACATATCCGTCATAACACCAGTTGTCGCCCTGAAAAAATCTCCAATTACGTCATAAGGTGCAGCTGCGTGTGCACTAGCTCTCATCAGGGGGAATCCCGCCGCCTGGGCCCATTTATTAAACTCTTTTAATTTAGTAGCCCACTTCAGTGCTTCAACTCCTGCTTTTTTAATGGCGTCAAGGGCAGCCTGGAATTCAGGTGTACCCCAAACTACAAGATTTTTCAGCATGTCCATGTAATAGCATATGGACTCACGTATTGGGCGAAGCTTTTCAAAAGGCTTTAACACTGGGGATATCCGTGGTAAATATACTCTTAGCATGAAATCAGATGGGTCTTCTATAAATGCATCGTAAAATTCATCTGCTTTTACATATTCCATTTCTACAAACTGATAAATATGATAGGGGGAAACTCCGTGGCCAGGCCATTTAAGTTGCTTATAATTAAGAATGTCAAGTACAGGTCCTGGAAGAGCAACACCTGGGCCAGTGTATGCATCTGGTTCAAATTCTGTTAAGGTTTTCTCCCATGCCCTGTTTAGTTTGTCATAATTATACATTGCTTCTTCACAGGTCATTTCATTATCCAAAGCAGGGAAAAGGCTAAAAGTTGGAGTGACTGGAACTCTATCAGGGGCTTGTCTCAATTGGATGGCATCTATTATCCTTGTTACTCTTTCTCTATATGACTTCTCAGCCTCTGGACTCACAAACTCTACATCCTTTGGCGAAAGCCATGATTTATATAGATCATCTGCCTTTTCTTCTGGTGTTTTCATCTCGTTTTTATCCATTTTATTTACCCCCTAACCATTCTTTGGCTAGTGACACCGCTGCCATCGCATCTCTCCCGTAGGCATCAGCCCCTGTATACTTTTTTACCTCATCATCAATCTGGCCGCCGCCAATCATGATCTTCACTTTATCCCGAAGACCAGCAGCTTCTATGGCTTCTATTGTCTCCTTCATAGAATCAAAAGCCAGGGTCAAAAATCCGCTTAACCCTATAATCTTAGTATTAGTTTCCGTTATCTTTTCGACAAACTTCTCTGCTGGTACATCTATGCCAAGATCGTAAACTTCGAAACCATTGACATCCAGCATAAAGGTAACGATATTCTTGCCAATATCATGTATGTCTCCATCAACAGTGCCTATAACGAACTTACCCAAACGCTTAACCTGGGCATTCCCTTTTAATTTTGGTTTAACCATCTCAATTATTTGCTGTAATATCTCACCTGAATATACAAGGTCAGGAATAAAATATTCACTAGTCTCAAAACGCTTGCCGACAATCTCCAGGGCATATCTACTATCATTAAGGATCTTGAGAGGAACCTCACCAGCACCGAGTCTTTCCTCTGCTATTCTTAAAGCGTCTTTTTCCTTCAAATCGGCTAATGCAGTAACCAGATCATCAGCCATGATTTTACCTCCTTCATAATTGAATTGACTCTCATCGGGATAAATTTTCTCGATACTGTCATAATGCAACTTAGCAGCATTCGAAGAGTAACATCTTCACTATTAGGGTTGCTTACACCAACTCTCAAATACCTGTGAATTGGTGTAAGCACTGTGACTTATTAACTAGGTCCATAAAATACTAACGTTTCGCCTCATATAGTACCCACTTGCCATTTTGAACCACCACCGGTACATAGCACCCCGGTGCTAAGCCATTGTGGTGGTAGGAAGAATAGTTGTAAACACCATTCTGCCCCACCACCCCTTTAAGGGTTTCAAGGCTGTCTCTGAGCTGTGCTCTTATTTTTGCCAGATCATCTTTTTTCGTAGGGTCTAACTTCGGGTCGATTTTTTCAAGAGCCTTAGTGACCAGGTTTAGTGAATCCCAGGCATGACCCGCATAAAGACTAAATGGACCATACTTTTTAGTGTACTTGCTATAAAGGTCCATACATACCTTTTTCTGAACGTCGGTATCAGGAAGATCCTTAGCTACAAGGGTCTTGAGCGAGGTGGTTACAACACCTTCTCCATATTTACCTGCAAGCTCGATAAATTCTGGGCCGACTACTGCGTACTCACTAAATATTGGATACGTAATACCAAGATCTCTGGCGGTTTTGAGCACCCTAACGGTATCTGCTAAGTACCCACATATGATGAGACCATCTGCTCCACTAACCTTTATATGGGTAATCTGAGGACTGACATCCGTGCTGCGTGGAGAATATTTCTCTATAATAGCAGGTTTTATCCCCATTTTCTCACAAGTCCATTCAAAAGTTTCCTTCCCTGTCTGTCCATATGCTGTATCATTATATATGTAGGCTATTTTGGTTGAGCCACGTTTCAACAAGTTGTCTACTAATATAGGGGTACATGCATCCTTCTGACAGGGTGTAGTATTAAACACCCACTTTTTTGTAGGTCTCCATATTTTTTCAGAGGCCGCAAGGCTAAATAAAACAGTCTTTCCATCGGTAGCTGTTTTTACACAGGCTAATGTTCCCCCTGTAAATGCATAGCCAAGACAGGCAATAACCTTGTCTACATTTATAAGTTTTTTTGTATTCAACACGGACTGAGCAGGTCGAGTCTCATCATCATAGATAATTGGTTTTAACTTCCGACCGTTGATACCTCCCGCCGCATTAATTTCATCGATTTTCATGCGATAAACTCTTTCCTCTGCAATACCAATATTAGCTGCACGGCCTGTAAGGGATAGATTTAATCCAATAACGTAAGGCGGCGGGTTTTTAGTTACCCCAACTCCTGAAAAGAAAAAGACCATCCCTATACAGAAAATAATTGCTATTAATAGTAACTTCTTCATTTTATTCCTCCCTTCTTAAAAATATTCCTCCCTATTTTGTGCCTTTGAAGCTTCCCAACTCGTACCTTGTGTTATTTTCTCATGACACACCTCCTTGGTTTAGATTCTTAACTATCACTGATCTTATAGCTTTATGATGTGTTTTAAAGAAAATCAAGATAATATCTCTTCTTATTTACTTTACCCACCAAGATATGCAGATTGGATTTTCGAGTCTGCCATTATCTCATTACTACTACCTTCCAAAAATATTTCTCCCCTTTCCAGAACGTAAACATAATTTGCAATCTTCAGCGCTGCCCTAGCATTCTGCTCAACTAATAATATAGATACTTCCCATTCACGACATATACGCTTCAACAGATTCATCATTTCCGTAATCAAAAGAGGAGATAATCCCAATGAAGGTTCGTCTAAAGCAAGAAGTTTGGGCTTGGCCATGAGCGCACGCCCTACTGCTACCATCTGCTGTTGACCCCCTGATAGCGTTTCAGTTCTTTGTTTGCGTCTTTCTTTGAGAATAGGAAATATATCGAATACCATGTTTAATCGGCTTGGCATGATATTTCTTCTTTCTCTTCTATTGAGAGAGTAAGCACCTAAAAGCAAGTTGTCCAACACACTCATCGGTCCAAATAGCTCTCTGCCCTCTGGAACACTAACAATTCCTTTTCTTATAATCTCATTAGGTGCCATACCTTCAATGGATTCACCCCTAAAAATTATTTTACCGTGTCCAGGAGTTAGCAGGCCAGTTATAGTTCGCAACAAGGTGGTCTTGCCAGCACCATTACTGCCTAAAATGGACACAACCTCATTAGTGTTGACTGAGAGAAAAACGTTCTTTAAAGCTTGGGCTTCCCCATAGAAAGTGCAAACATCCTCAATTTCTAATTCTCGATTTCCCGATTGTCTTCTCTCTTTCCCAGGTTCAATATTCTCAAATTCGGCCATTTCTAACCCTATTCACCGAGATATGCTTTTATTACTTTTTCATTCGCTCTTACATCATCGGGTGGACCCTCTGCAATCTTGAATCCTTCATCCAAGACAATTACTCGTTCGGAAATAGACATTACAAAAGGCATATTATGCTCAACGATAAAGAGGGTTAACCCTCTGTCTATCAGGCTATGAATAAGCCTAACTAAATTCTCAATCTCGTGAGCAGCTAATCCTGCTACTGGCTCATCAAGCATGAGAAGCTTAGGCCTCATACCAAGTGCGCGGGCCATTCCTACTAATTTACGCTCACCAAGTGGAAGGCTTGAAATTGAATCAGATGCTCTCTGTTCTAGGCCGATCATTTTAAGGTTTTCCATTGCTTCTTCCCTAAGGCGTTTTTCATCTGCTTTTGCTGGGTGTATCCTTAAACCTGCAGCGAACATACCAGCCCGACCTCTAGTATGACATCCTACCATTGCATTTTCCAAAACTGTTAGGCTGAGAAAGAGTTCTTGTAGCTGAAAAGTTCGGCCAATACCCAAAGAAGCGATTTTATGTGCTGGAAGACCAGTTATATTTTGACCTTGAAAATAAATCATCCCTGCCTCAGGTGGGTAAGTCCCTGTAACTACATTGATAAAGGTAGTTTTGCCGGCACCATTAGGACCGATCAATGATATTATACTTTTTTCCTCTATATTAAACGTTACTTCATTAAGCGCGTGTATTCCTCCGAACCTTTTACTTAACCGTAAAACATTAAGGGGGAGATAATTTTCCTCGGACTCTATCTCCGAGCGGTCGCGATTATGCACCAGGACCTTTGAAGTATGCATAAGTCCTTCTTCCTAAATTAAATGATTGCTCTACCCACCCCGCTAATCCACGAGGCATAAAGATGAGTACTATAATGATCAATATCCCAAAAAAGATGGAGTCTACCTCACCTGTCATAACAGGAAAAATTTTTCCAAAATATATATGTATTAGTTCGCGGAGCCACAAGATGACAAAACTCCCAATTAAAGGACCCTGAATGCTTCCGATCCCACCGATGACTATCATCATCAAGAGTTCTACGAGTAAGTGAAAGCCAAAAAAACTAGGTACTGTAAAACATAGGTAAAAACAAAAAATGCTTCCAGCCAAACTAGCCATAACAGAGGTTAAGATAAAAAGCTGAAGTTTATACTTTGGGATATTTACACCCATACTTTTACTAGCTATTTCGCTGTCATGAAATGACCTGATTGCACGACCTACCCGGGAATGAATTAAGTTAGAGCAAAACCAGAAGCATCCGATACATAGTGCCCAGGATAGAAAGTAATAATGCAGATCCGTTTGGAACACAAAGCCGCCTAAAGAAAGAGGGGGAATCCCCAACAAACCTTCATGACCACCAGTAATGTTTGTCAATTGACCCCCAGCAATTTGTGCAATTAGGAGCAGAGCAAAGGTGGCACAAGCAAGGTAATAACCTCGCAATCGCAAGATTGGGGCACCAATAATATAGGAAATCAGAGCCACGAAAAATGCACTGACGATGATTCCTATCCCGGGTGATACCCAGCCCCTGGCCGCTAGTATGCCTGAAATATAGGCGCCAAGGCCAAACCAAACGGGGTGTGCAAGGGAGAACAGCCCAGCATGCCCTATTAATATACCCATCCCAAGAGCCAGTACACCGTAAACGGCTACAAAAACCATCACACTAATAATATAAGCGCTGGGTATTATGATAGGCAGGAGGATTATCACTGCTATCATAATTATAAAAGGAATATGTGTTCTATCTATTTCGCTGTTCTTCACGAGGGTTCTTTTTTTAGCCTGGGATGAAAACTTAAAGTTCTAAGTATTAGAAAGACAATCATAATAAAAAGGGCAAGAGCATCCGTCCAACCAGGTGAAATAAAACCAGCGCCGAATCCCTCTAATAAGCCCAATGCCAATCCCGCTAAAACTGTGCCGGAAATGCTCCACCCACCAACTATAGCTGCCACCAGGCCTTTCAGACCGGTCATTAGACCTATACCATAGCCCGTGAATGCAATCGGGGCGATTACAATACCTGCGAGAGCCCCCAAAGCCCCAGCAAGGCCAAAACAAAAAAGTCTGAACCTGTTGATTTCAATACCTATTAATCGCGCTCCATTAAAATTAAAAGCAGATGCTCTCAGTGCTTTACCAAAGAGGGTAAGATTGAAAAACAAAAAAAGCCCAACTGTCACTATTATTAATACACCTATCACAAAGGGGACTTGTGGGGTAAGGGTAGCCTCTAAAATACGAATCGGTTCAATATCAATGAAGTGTTTTAGGGTACGTGTCTCTGAACCACACGCTATAAGAATAATACCTTTGATCACTGATGCCGAGGCAATAGTAATCACCATATAAGTTATCTCTGAGGGATACCTCACGGGGCGGATAGCCAGTCTCTCTAATGCGATTGCGATAAGAACTGTACACGCTATAGCAAGCATAGCTGCTGGAGCTATCCCTAACCCTAGCCCAAGAAATAACCAAGTAAGCATGCCACCCAGCATAACAAATTCGCCTGTTGCGAAATTTAGAACGTTAGTAATTAAAAACACTGTGCTCCAGCATATCCCGACAATAGCGTAAATGCTGCCACTAGTGATTCCCGAGATAGCATATTGAATGATCTGCGATAGAAGTGTCATGGCCAGTAGCTACGTATCCTTATGATCTCATATAGGGTTAACAGATCCTAAACAAGGAACAAGAAAAAAGTCTGTTATCAACATGATTAGTAAACAATACCGTGATTTGAATAGCCGGCGCGTTTCTGAGACAATGTCTCAAACTAAGAAATCATTACACCACAGGCAGTGAATTGATTTACATTAACAATTAAGTTTTCCGGATTACATGTCAAGGTATTTTGATATAAACGATTCACCTCCTTTCTAAGATAA
>JAUWZV010000078.1 GCA_030615105.1 Desulfobacteraceae bacterium | reverse complement strand
TTTAGCAAAGAAACTGCCCAAGATCAAGATAAAAAGTCATTTTTTGACACTACACTCAACTTTTGCTAATGTAACCTATTGATATCATTAGGTGCCGTGACGGAAAATATCCTATTTTTCCACTTAAAGTCAGAAAAAAGTATGAAGTTGGGTTAAGCACCCGGGTAACGGTCTGAACCTGATTTTTTATCCCCACCAGTAATTTTTTAGACAAGAGGCGAATTTTGTTATTGTTTGATTGAATCAGATCGGTTGGTTGTAGGTAAATTCTGGCATTATCAGGGACTGATTTGATAGGGTAGGGGAACTCTCCTTGAAATCGTTTTAGGTATCTTTAAGTGTAAGCCTATATCTTACATTAGTTGATAGAGAAGAAGGCGGCTTAGACCAGGATTGAACTATAATGTGGTTTCTCCATTGATCGGTTAATTTCTGCGTGCTTGTTGGTGGCACTGATGGAATGAGTTTAAAATATGTGATTTTCTGAATTGAAGCTGGATTGCTTTTGTCAGGGAATCGGACACTTTTTACACTTAATTTGTCTATCCCGGAAGGAACCCTGATCCTGTAATTCACATTTACATTGAGAGACGATGACATATTCTCGGCAATTAGATATGTCTTTGCCCATGATATGGGAGTCAGAACTAATATAGATACTATCAATCCTGTAGCTATGAAATAGTAATAGTGCCTAAAGTGCCTGCCCGCTCGCCAAGCCCGCCTGCCACTGCAGGGCACGAGCGGGCAGGACCTTGCGAGGCAGACGGGCCTAAAGTTATCATTCCTAAATCCACAATTCCTAAATTCCTCAATCCCTATCTATCCTTACCCACTCTCTTACCTTTTTAGATTTTTCTTTTGATCTCTCTATAATATCCGCAACATCCAAGGTAAGAAGTCTTCTGTCTTCCATAACAACTCTCCCATCTATAATCGAATGCTTCACATCATTTCCAGTAGCAGCATAGACAAGGAGCGAATAGGGATTGTACATGGGTGTTAGATGGGGTTTATCTGTGTCCATAATGATTACATCGGCCTTTTTCCCCACCTCAAGAGAGCCTGTGGTATCTTCGAGCCCCAATGCCTTAGCCCCTTCGATTGTGGCCATTCTCAGCACTGTGATAGCATCAGTGACTGTTGGGTCCATGGTTTGGATCTTGTGGATCTTGGCAGCCATGTCCATCTCACCAAAAAGATCTAAGTTGTTATTTGAGGCACACCCATCCGTGCCTAATCCCACGGTCACGCCCTGTGCGAGCATTTCGGGGACAGGGGATATGCCGGATGCCAGTTTCATGTTGCTCTCTGGATTGTCAATAACCTTCACCCCATGCTCGGCCATTGTCTTGATGTCCAGCTCATCCAAATGGACGCAGTGATCTGCAATCAGATGGGGCCCCAAAAGACCCAGGGAATGGAGATGCTCAACCGGAGTCTTGCCATATCTTTTCTTAACCTCGGCTAATTCAGTCAATGTCTCAGCAACGTGGATAATGAGGGGCACGTCATACTCCAAGGCCAGTTTGTTGGCAGTGGTAAGCAGATCAGGACTACAGGTAAAGAGAGAATGGGGCTCTACTGCTATGGATACGAGAGGGTCATCCTGCCATTTTTGGATCAACGATTCCGTATATTCGAAACCTCTCTCTATTGGTCCGTAGTTGGGGGAAGGAAAATCATACAGGACTTCCCCCACCAGACACCTCATTCCTGCTTCGCGTGCCGCACTTGCTACCTCTTCCTCAAAAAGGTACATGTCACAGAAAGTCGTAGTTCCGGACATTATCATCTCTGCACAGGCCAGAAGGGTTCCAACCCTGACAAAGGCAGCATCCATATTGCTTTCAGCAGGAAAAATGTAATCATTCAGCCAATCCAGAAGGGGAAGATCATCAGCAAGCCCCCTGAAAAGGGTCATGGCTGCATGGGTATGACCATTGATAAGACCGGGAAGTATGAGGCCACCTTTGGCATCGAGCTCCTTTTCTGCACTTATTGAGCCTTTTTCATCCCCGCCTATATAAGTTATCGTATCTCCGGATATGGCTAAAAGACCATCTGCAATAATTTTATTTTGATCATCCATGGTAAGGATAGTTCCATTATAAACCAAGATATCCGCTCTGGTCATTTTTCTAAATCCTTGATGATCTCTGTGAGTAATCTGGCCAAGGTTGGGGCTGCCTTGCTGGCATTAGCAATCACCTCTTCAATTGAGGTGCCTGTCATGCAATCAGGAAGATTAATATTAGTAATAGCTACAATCGCCAATACTTTTAATCCGGAATGAACAGCCTCGATAACCTCATTAACAGTCGACATCCCCACTGCATCAGCCCCAATCATCCTTAAAAATCTTGTCTCAGCAGGTGTCTCAAGGCTTGGGCCGGTTATGCCCACGTAAACGCCCTGATTCAAATTGATCCCCTCTTCTATTGCCTTTCCCCTGGCTAAGGCTATCAGATCCCTATTATAGGCAGATGTCATATCAGTAAAGCCCGCTCCGGTTTCATCAAAATTTCTTCCGATAAGGGGATTATTTCCAGTTAGATTAATATGATCTGTGAGAATCATTAATTCTCCTGGTCTAAAATGAGGATTTAGGCCACCAGCCGCACTTGAAATAAAAAGATATTTCACTCCTAAGGCCGCCATAGCCCTTACTGGAAATGTAATTTCATTAACTGTATATCCCTCATAGATGTGAAATCTTCCCTGCATAGCGAGGATAGACTTTCCTGCTATAATGCCAGAGAGAAGGATACCAGCATGGCTATCAACGGTTGATTCTGGGAAATGAGGGATCTGGGAATAGGAAATATTTTGATCGATTTCCATGCTATCAGTCAGGTTTCCGAGACCGGTACCTGTAATCATCCCAATGAGAGGTTTCCTTTTTATCCTCTCCCTAATAAAATTGGCTGCCTCAGTTATCTTTTGGTTTGTTGTGTTTGTTAAGTTCACTTTAGCTCACTTTAGGCATTTATAACTTTAGGCACTTTTTTTAGATTAGATCAATAATAAAGTCAATATAGTTTACCCTGTTAGAAGAAAAACGTTGCTATTTATGTGGATATGAGAAAACCTACGAAGTTGAGCGGTGTTTAAAGCCCTGTTCAACTTTTCTACCAGGGTTTACCAATTTTATCCTTGACCCACCTTTTACAGCTCTTTAGTATGCCCAAAGTGAGAGAAAACGATTGTAACGTGGAAAGGGAAAGCACACAAATTTGGGGAGAGGAATGATTAATGAATGTCATAGCCCAGAAATCAGGTGGAATAGATGTATTATTACAGGGTAATCAGGCTATTGCAAGAGGAGTACTTGAAGGAGGTGCTGTTTTTTGTGTCGGCTATCCGGGAAGCCCTTCATCTGAGATAATCGAAAACCTATCTGATGCGGCCAAAGATCTTCCTATTATGGAGAGATGATAAATATAGAGAAAATGTCTTCTTAACCGATGGATTGATTCCCCAAAGAGAATTCGGTTTTTGCCCGGGCTGTCCTTACAGGGCCTCTTGCCATGCCATAAAAACAGCCATGGCATTGGATGGAAGAGACGGTTTTGTATCAGGAGATATCGGTTGTTACACAATGGGAATATAGCCAACTGGATTCAACATGGTAAAATCGGTCCATGCTATGGGCTCAGGGATTGGCCTGGCAAATGGGTATGGGAAATTGGATATGTTTGGCTTTAATCAGCCGGTTATCACTTAAAAAGGGATTCAAGGTCACTACAGGAGAAACCTTTGGGCTGTCTCAGAGGGGAGGCCCTGTCATGAGCCATATACGCCTTTCCAGGACAAGAAATTTTGGTCCACTCATCCCCCCTAATATGGCCCATGTTATTATTGGCCTTGAGCCTCTGGAGACAATCAGAATACTGCATGAGTATGGAAATAAAGAGACAATATTTATTGTCAACAGCAGACCTATCTATCCTTTAAATGTCATTGCAGGAGATGTTGAATATCCAGCTCTAAATTGGATAAGGTCTGTTCTGGATGAATTGGGCCAGAAACTTTACTGGCTTGATGCTACCCCAATAGCGATAGAATTAGGTGATCCCATTATCCTTAACATGATTATGATCGGAGCCCTTTGTGGGCTCCCAGATTTTCCGATTTAGGTCAAGGATTTTAGGGAGGTAATAAAAAATATCTTTCTGGAATCCAAACTCGAAGCAAATTACAAGGCATTAGAAACAGGTAGAAGTCTCATTAATAAACCCTGTTAGATTTTCCGTAAAAAAATGTCTTCCATGATCGATGATCTATTGAATCCAGCCTTTCTTCCAGATAAAACGGAAAGGGTATCTCTCACTCAGACGCATATCTCTCTTGTTTTTCTTGCAGATGAATTTGTATATAAGATAAAAAAACCGGTCAATTTTGGATTCTTAGACTTCTCAACCCTTAAAAAAAGACGCTATTACTGTCATCAAGAGATCATACTTAACAGGCGCTTATCAAAGGATATATATAAAGATGTATTACCAATAATCTATGATGGCAAAATCTACAGGATGGGAATAGGGCAGGGGAGTATTGTAGAATATGCAGTTAAAATGAAAAGGCTTCCTGATGAAATGCTCATGAAATCTCTGTTTATTCAGGGAAAATTGAAGGATGAACATCTAAAAGAAATTGCCAAAGTTCTTGCAAGATTTCATCTAACTGCCAGTAATTCCACTGATATTGATAAATTTGGTGAGCTAGGAATGTTCAAGGTAAATACAGATGAAAATTTTGCACAAGTCCAGAAATATATTGGAACAACGATTCAAAAAAATGACTTTGATGTCCTCAAGAAATGGACTGGAAATTTTTACAATTCAAATAGGGAACTTTTCTGGAGAAGGATAAAGGCCAAAAAGATAAGGGACTGCCATGGCGATCTCCATATGGAACATATCTGCCTTACACAAGAGCTTCCAATATTTGATTGTATTGAATTTAACGACAGATTTAGGTATACTGATGCTGTCGCTGATATTGCCTTCCTGTTGATGGATCTGGAATATCATGGGGGAAATACCTTTTCTAAAATACTTTGGAATTTCTATAAGGAAATGGCAGATGAGCCCGATGTGGATTCCTTACTTACCTTTTATAAGGTTTATCGAGCATTTGTGAGGGGGAAGGTGGGCAGTTTCCAGCTTGATGATGAAAATATAGGAATAGAGAAAAAAGAGGAAGCTATAAAAAAATCAAAAAGATATTTCCAGCTTGCCAGGTCATATATAGAGTAGGTAGTAAGCAGTAGGCAGTAGGCAGAAGGGAGAGGTGCAATACAAAGTACTTATTTCTTACTTATCAGAATGATACAATTATGAAAGAACCTTTTATAGATTTTATGAAAAGGGAATTGGTGCCTGAAACAGTACTTATCGCATGCGGGCTTCCTGCCTCCTACAAGACAGAAACCACAGAAGTTATAGCCAAACTTAAAGGCTATAAGATATTAAGGACAGACCTGATTAGGCTTGAAGTATTAAAAGATGAGGATATCTTTGAGGAGAAGGTTGCATCTAATATGAAGAAAAGGGAGCTTGTTTACGATGAAATGTTTTCTTGTGCAGATGAGCTTTTAGAAAAAGGTGAAGGAGTTATTCTGGATGCCACTTTTATCACCCAGGCGCTCAGAAGGAGGGCTGCCGAGATAGCTGCAAGACATGAGAAGGTTTTCGTCATCCAACAAACACAATGCCCCCAAGAGGTTTCCCTTAGAAGGATATCAGAGAGAACAAAAGAAGATTATGAATCAAATGCCCTGACCGAACAGGCCTATCTAAATAATAAAAAAAAGTTCCAGCCAGTTGATCTGGAGGACTTAAGGGGCTTATTTCCCTCTCTAAATATTGTACATCTCCTGGTTGATACAACTTCGGATTTGGTTGATGAATGGAGGGTAATAAAGTGCCTAAAATTATAAATGCCTAAAGTGCCTAAAATTATTAGTTTTTGATGATTTATTACCGATTGCTGAATGTATTTTAGGCGCTTATAACTTTAGCTCACTTTTAACTTTAAGTACTTTAGTCACTTATGATCACAAATATACCCAAATCAGTAGGGATAATCTTTAAACACGATTTTGAGCCTGCAAAAAGGGAGTGTCAGTGCTTAAAGGATTGGTTTACACAAAGAGGAATAACCGTATATACAGAGGAAATGTCATCCAGGGCCTACTTAAGCCAGTACCTTGAGGAAGAAACAAGTATACCGGACACAGTAGACTGGATTGTTGTATTGGGTGGAGATGGGACATTGCTTGGGGCTGCCCGGAAGGTTGGGCGATATGGTCTACCTATTTTGGGTATCAATCTTGGAGGATTGGGTTTTTTAACAGAGATCCCATTAAAAAGGCTTTATGAGGACATGGAAAAGCTTATTGCTGGAGAGATAGCTATTGAAACCAGACTCATGTTGCAGGCCAGGGTAATAAGGGATAGTGAGGAAAAATGTCGTTTTTCGGTCTTAAATGATGTGGTTATTAACAAAGGTGCATTGGCCAGAATTATTGATCTTAGGGTATCTATTGATGGTCGTTTTCTAACTACCTTTAGGGCAGATGGGCTGATAATATCCACTCCTACGGGCTCAACAGGTTATAACCTTTCTGCCGGAGGCCCGATACTCTACCCGGGTTTAGAGGCATTGATTTTAACTCCAATATGCCCATTCACATTGACGCATAGGCCCATTATTTTACCTGATAAATCAGTGATAGAGATTAAGATGGGAGAAAATAGCGAGGAAGTGACCCTTACCTTTGATGGCCAGGTCGGCTTTGATCTTGTAGATAATGACAGGGTTATTATCTCCAAGTCAGAGAAAAAGTTGAAACTAATTAAATCTCCCAGTCAGGACTATTTTGATATTCTAAGGACAAAACTTAAATGGGGTGAACCCTCTTACAATAATGCAAACCAGTAAATATATTTTGTCTATAGATAGGAGAGAAATATGTTACTTACAATGGATAATAGAGTCCTATGATGGAATGGCCTCTATGAGAACCATAAATCCAGCAAATGGTGAGATTGAAATCTCTATATCTCCAGGGTGTAAGGAAGAGATTTTTTCACTTATCAAATATCTAAAAGAAGAGGGAAGTATTCGTGTTAAGGATAAATCTTATTATAAGAATGGACAAAGACCGCATTTTTTATGGCCAGCTTTCCTATGGACTTTTTTTCTATAAAAATAGGAGATGTTAAAAAGGTTATCATCAAGGGTTTGACAAAGCAGGAGAAATAAATTGACCCAGTTGTTTCATATAAAAACCTTTGGCTGCCAGATGAATAAGCATGATTCTGACTTCATCAGCCAGGTACTTCTTAATAAGGGTTACAGGCAAACAGATAGCATTGACGATGCTCACATTATCTTGATTAATACCTGCGCAGTCAGAGAGAAGGCCGAGGAAAAGGCATTAACCTTTATTGGTCGCTTGGCTACCTTAAAGAGAAAGAAACCATATATGATTACTGGCGTCATTGGATGTGTAGCCCAGGAAAAAGGGGCACATCTCTTAAAGCGCTTCCCCTATCTTGATTTGGTATTGGGACCAAGAAATGTCTATCACATAGATGAATTTCTCTATAAAATCGAGAAAGAAAGGAAGCGGATTTCCTGCCTTGATTTGACCTGTGAGTTTACCTCATTTTCTAAGTATAACGGCTACTTGAATGGCAAAGTTAAAAGTTTTCTTAAGATTATGGAGGGATGTGATAATTTTTGTTCCTATTGCATTGTTCCTTTTGTTAGGGGTAGGGAGATAAGCCTACCCTCAGAAGAAATTATTGATGAAGCTAAATATTTAGTTAGTCAAGGCATAATGGAGATTACCCTTATAGGACAGAATGTGAACTCATACAATGTCAAAAACAAGGCCTTGCCGACATTTTCAGGTTTACTCAAGGAGTTGGATAGTATAGCAGGTTTAAAAAGGATTCGCTTCACGACCTCTCATCCCAAGGATATATCAGATGAACTAATAGGCTCTTTTGGAGAATTAAAAGGCCTCTGTCCACACATTCACCTGCCAGTTCAATCAGGCTCAGATAACATGCTTAGACTTATGAATAGGGGATACACAAGGGATAAATATATTGGTTTGATAGAACGCCTGAGGAGTACAAGACCTGATATAATAATTACAAGCGATATGATTGTTGGTTTTCCAGGGGAGACGGAAGAGGATTTTGAATGTAACCTGAGTTTGATAGAGGAGGTAAAATTTGATAATATTTTTTCATTTAAGTACTCTGATAGACCAGGAACTAAGGCATTACAGCTTCCAGGAAGAATAGGGGAAAAAGAAAAACAGAGGCGGTTGTCTATACTGCAGGAGAGGCAAAGAGAGATAACCTTATTGAAAAACAAACTACTTGAAGGAACAATTCAAGAAATTTTGGTAGAAGGTCCTGGCAAAATAGGAGATGATCAGCTAACTGGAAGAACCCTGGGAAATAAGGTGGTCAATTTTTCTTCCAAGATCAATCTCAAGGGACAGTTAGTTAAGGTAAATATTATCAAAGGTCTTCAGAACTCATTACTTGGTGAGTTATAGGATTTTGGCCCGCCCTGGCACGACTTGCCTTGAACACAATGTTATAGACATAATCTTTCGGAAGCGGAAGCTAAATAACTTGCTCTTTCAAAGCCAGGTCTGGGCCAGGGATTTAGATTGCGCATAATATGTTTGTAAATTCAACTGGGTTTACGAGTTTGCAATCCGAGAAATTTGAAATTATCTATACACTATTATCTTAAAGATGAAACAAGAATACGATTACAATAAAGAAAATCTCTTGATCGTTGATGATGAGATAGAGATAGGGAAAGTTGTGTCAGATTTACTATCAAATTTAGGGTTTAATACTGATTCAGTCAGCAGTGGAAAAAATGCATTACAGAAGCTTAGAAATAGAAAATATACCTTTTTAATTACTGACATAAATATGCCAGAACTTAATGGCATTGAACTAATAAAGATTATCAAGAGAGAAACTCCTCATATAAATATAATTGCCATGACCGGTTACGATAAAGATTATGCATATATGGATGTTATTAATGTAGGGGCAAATGATTTTATTATTAAACCCTTTAAGATTGATGAGCTGGAGGCCAAGATCAAGAGGATCTTAATAGAGAGATATATTAAAGATGAATTTGCCAGGTTATCAATAACTGATAATCTCACTGGGCTTTTTAATCAGCGACATTTTTATAATAAGCTAAAAGAAGAGATAGATAGGGCAAAGCGTCAGGAACATCCTTTATCCCTAATCCTTTTGGATCTGGACAAATTCAAAGACTATAACGATAAATATGGTCATCTTGCTGGTGATGAGGCCCTGGTTAAGAGTGGAAAGATAATTCTTTCAAACATCAGGGAGAATGTTGATACAGCTTTTAGGTATGGAGGGGATGAGTTTGTAGTTATTCTGGTCGAGGCGGATGAAAAGATTGCTCTAAATACAAGTGAGAGGCTCAAAAGCGGATTTGAAAAAAATGGTGTGGTGACAGCAAGTGTAGGGTTTGCAACATACTCAAAGGAAATGAAAATTAAGGATTTGGTTGCAGCGGCTGATAAAGATCTTTATAAGACAAAAGATGAGAGCGAGGGGTAGAAATTTTTGAATATATAATGTCTGATAATATATATTATGTAAACTAAAATAAATATATTGACTTTATTCCTTTTGTATACCATTATTCTGGATCTTTATTAAAATCTTGGAGGTCTACACTTCTATGAGCAGTGTTGTAAAAAAAAGGAGAAAAAAGATAAGAAAACATAAGTATAGAAAGTTACTTAAATCCCAGCGTCATAAAACTAAAAGATAACTTTTATCTCTCTTAAAATAAAGGGAGACTTTTTTAAAGTCTCCCTTTATTTTCATATCTTTCTTTATTTTTTATCTATACCACCCTTTACCCACTTTTTTACCCAGGTTGCCCGCTCTCACCATTGTTTTTAATAGATTTGGGACAACCAATTTATTTTCTTTGTTAAGCTCTTTGTAAAGTTATTCAATAAATTCTACTGCTGAACACTTCTCGCCCTTCCCTGTTGCAATGCTTTGTTTTTACTTTTTCTTAGTACTTAAAGTAATCTCTCGAAGTTCATTAATATTTTATCTCAACGAATGATCCTAAAATTTCGTTGGCCAGTTTGCGAGAAGATGCTTACCCATACCACCATTTTCTGAATTTCGAATGATATTAAGAACTTGAATTATGTAATCACGAGTTTCCCTGGGATCTATGATGTCCTGTATGTAGTACTCTTGAGCTAAAGGGTAAGGTTCCGCGTCACGGACCATCTTTTCCGTTAATGATTTCCGTTCTTCCTCAGGCAGAGCACCATAAGTAACGTCTGCGGCAATATCAGGGTCTAGAAAGCCTACTTCTCCTGTTGGCCAGGCTACTATGAAATCAGGTCCCGCGCTTGGACCACACATATTTAACATTGCCTGTCCATAACTCTTCCGTATTATAATTGAAATTTTTGGAACAGTGACCTGTGCAAGTGCTTCCAGCGCATTGGTAACCTTAGCTCCTACCTTTTTAAGCTCCGCCTCTTTCCCAACCCAAAACCCGGGAATATCGTGCAAAAATATTAAAGGAATGTTGAAAGAATCACAAAGACACATAAAACTGGTCATCTTCTCTAGGGCGTCGGTATTCATGGCCCCAACATTTACAATCGGTTGATTAGCAATAAATCCTACAACTCTCCCATCAATCCTGGCAAGACACGTGATAACTGTCTTTCCAAAAAATGGCTTCAAATCAAAAATCTTACCACCGTCAACTATGAGTTTAATAATCTTATACATGTTGTAGGCACGGTTCCTCTTTTCAGGAAGAATATCCAAGACATGATCCATATTTTCACCGGAACAGTCTGGGACAGGTCGTACTGGAGGTAATTCCTTATTATTAGAAGGCATATAGTCAAGAAATTCCTTTATGATCCTAAAACAATCCTCCTCATCTTCCGCGACTTGATCCGACATGCCAGTAAGCTCAGCATGAATCTTCCATCCCCCCATGTCCTCATCACTATCGATCGAGGCGATTGATCTTTTCAAAGCCCGGGATCCTGAAACTGATAAGGTGCTACCTTTTACCTGAACCACAAAGTCTGACAGACAAGCTTGCCGCATTGGCACCCCATTGCATTGCCCCATGATTGCTATTACCCATGGCGTTTTACGAATATGGGTATACTGGGAAAAAATGGATCTTTCTCCGTGTTCACCACTTAGAGAGGCCATTCCTTTTGCCCCCTGAATATCAGGTAGTCGCCCTCCCCCAGACTCACCTAACCAAACAAGTGGAAAACCCTTCTCTACAACTTGATCCCTTATTTTTTTTGCTTTTTTTGAGTAGATCCGAGCATTGCTTGATGCCAGTACAGTAAAATCATTGGCTATTATACCAATTTGACGTGCATTTATTCTAACGGAAAAAACCTTGCTCTCTGAGCAAGGTCAGAGTTCATAGGCTTTGCCATATGAACGACTCAATGTTACATCCAAGGATGAGTTGCCCAATAACTTCAACCAAGGAGGTAACAAATGAGTCGATTTCGGAAAT
>JAUWZV010000028.1 GCA_030615105.1 Desulfobacteraceae bacterium | reverse complement strand
AATTAGAATCACCTCTGGCGGCTTTATTCTTTTTTTATAACCTTCTCTGCTTTCCAAAGGTTCTCTTTTAACTGCCTGAGCTATTCCAGAGGCGGTATCCCCTATTGCCAATATCAATATTGAAGCTATAGCAATTTGTTTAGAAAATACTAAAATGCTTATAAATGCGCCCAGTATAAAAAAGGCATGACCACCGATTTTTTTCTCCTCTCTACCCCTTAAGAGGGGAACCGAGATCACGCCCTTAAATCTTAAAGCTTCAAAGCAAAGGATAATAAGAAGCAAAAAAGGGAGAATAATAATAAGCAGATCCTTTTGAGAAACAGTATAAAGAGCACAAATTACAATCCCAGAACCACTATGTATCGATTTTCTAATTATTTCTTCTTTTAAAATACCTGATCTTGATAAAAATTTTTCATGCATAGAAAATTTCCTTTTTTATCATTATATCATTATGAATTAACTTCTATAGTGAACGTCATGGATAAGTTAGCATGAAAGAGGCTGTCATTGCGAGCGAAGCGAAGCAATCTCATGGGATTGCTTCGTCACTACGTTCCTCGCATGACAACTTTCTTTTGACGTTCACAATAGTTAACATTTAATAAAAAACTTGACTATGCTTTCTTTTGGTTATATTCCACCACAAATGCATAGGTATTTTCACGGTAACGTCAAAGTAGATTATAATTTGCTCAAATTTTGGGATTTGCGAGAGGTTCAAATCAGAAATCCGAATATCGAAATTTTTACCCCATTAAATGTCTTTAAATAAGCAACTTGTATGCTTTTAATTAATTTATTGCCAAAAGTAGCTAAGAATAAATACTTATTTAACGGGGCGGGCAATTTCAAAATTCGAATATCAAATGACAAAAACATTTCCGGAGCTATTTGAAATTTCTGAATATATTCTCTGTTTTGAATTTAGGATTTAGAGCATTAGTATTTGTTTCGGCCTCCGGCCCATGGGGGCTACGCCCCGGAGGGATTTCGTGCTTCGAGTTTCGGATTTACCAAAAATTGATTAAGCAAATAAATTTGCTCAAGACCTTAACTCTTAAAAGACGTGGCCCTGTACGTATTTCACATGTTAAAGTGGTCAGATAAAAGGCTTTATTGGCTTGCATTAAAGATGATTCCCAATCTGGGAAACATTACCTATAAGCACCTTCTTGATAGATTTGGTGATCCCACAGAAGTATTTACGGCCAAGCTAAATGATTTAATTGAGGTAGAAGGAATAAGAACTGAAACAGCAAAGAGAATTGTCTCCAGGGCCTGGGATGGAAACCCGGAAAACGAACTACTAGGGCTTAAAAAGAACGGCGCCAGGCTGATAACTATCCTTGACTCCTCTTATCCAAAGGATCTCAAAGAAATTCATGACCCACCTCCCCTTCTCTATCTAAAAGGCAACGATATCCCTCAAGGTAAGACAATAGTTGCAGTCATAGGCTCAAGAAATCCAAGCCACTATGGTCTGAAAGCTACCGAAGAAATATGCCAGGGCCTGGCCAGAAGGGAAATAATAGTTGTCAGTGGCATGGCCAGAGGGATTGATTCAGCTGCCCATTGGGGTTGTTTAAGCAGGAAAGGGTTTACCATTGCTGTTTTAGGCTCAGGCATAGATATTATATATCCGGAATCAAACAGCAAGCTTTTTAACTATATAATTGAAAAAGGTTCTGTTATCACAGAGTTCCCTTTGGGAACCCAACCAGAGGCAAAAAATTTTCCTATTAGAAACAGAATAATCAGCGGCCTATCAAAGGGGGTTGTAGTTATAGAGGCCTCAAAAAGAAGTGGATCTCTGATCACAGCATCCCTTGCCTTGGAACAGGGTAGAGAGGTTCTGGCAGTACCTGGAAGCATAGAGTCTTTCAAGAGTACAGGCACTCATCTACTTATCAAGCAAGGAGCCAAACTTGTTGAAAATGCAGATGATATATTGCAAGAGCTTGGATTGAATTATCCCTATTTCAAAGGAGTAGATACTAACAAAAAAATAGCTCTACCACCAATGGAAGAAGATGAGAAAAGGATCTATGATATCCTGGGTAATTATCCTATTCACATAGATCAGATAGCCAGGCATAGTAAAATGGATCCCGCCAGGGTAGCCGGCCTTTTAACAGCACTTGAATTAAAGGGAGTAATTAAACAGTTACCTGGAAAGATGTTTGTAGTCTCTTGAAACTGGAAACTAGAAACTGGATGAGCACAAGTAGTTTAAAGTATCAATTATCCAAATAAAGATGGCTAAGAAAAAAAATCCACGCAACAGACGATTCACTCCGATACCTGATACAACAGGTAAACAATTGGTAATAGTCGAATCGCCGGCCAAGGCGCGGACCATCAATAAATACCTGGGTTCTGACTATGTGATCGCTGCCTCGGTGGGGCATGTGCGCGACCTGCCGGACAAAAACCCCAAAGGCGTCAGGGACCCGGTACCAGGTGTTGATCTCGATAACGACTTCAAACCCACCTATCATGTCATCAAGGGGAAGACAACAACGATCATGGAATTGAAACAAGCGGCCAAAAAGGCCTCGGGCATCTGGCTGGCAACGGACCTTGACCGAGAGGGGGAAGCGATTGCCTGGCATCTAGCCGAGGCACTCGGGGTCAAAGCAGAAAATGCCAACCGAGTGGTATTTAATGCTATTACCAAAAGCGAAATCGAAAAAGCCTTCCACAATCCGCGTGTGATTGATATAGACAAAGTTAACGCACAGCAGGCACGACGGATTCTTGACCGGATCGTCGGGTATCAGGTTTCGCCACTGTTATGGAAAAAAGTCGCTGGCGGATTGAGCGCTGGTCGTGTGCAATCAGTGTCGGTCAGATTGGTTATTGAGCGCGAACGAGAGATCGAAGCGTTTATACCTGATGAGTACTGGAAAGTTACAGGTTATTTCACCACGGACCTGGAGGATGCCACCGCCATAGGCGAACAGTGGAGGAGATGGCTGACCGAGACTCCAAAAAAACGAAACGGCAGAAAGTCCAACGGTTGGAAGGTGCGTGAAAAAAATGCTTGGCTGGCTGAGCACAACAGTCTTTCTGCGGAATTGATCGAAATCGACGGTAGGAAGTTCGAGCCGAAAGACATTGAAGCAGTCTTGGTTTCGGTGAAACGAACAGGTTTTCAACTGGATGAGCGAATCGAAACACAAAACCCCAAGGCCAAGGGTCCAGCGCAGCGAATTATCCGTTTACGCGGACATTTGACTAATGGACCAGCGTGGCGGGTGAAGTCAATTCAAACCAAACGGATGAAAAGCCACCCGTATGCGCCATTCATTACCAGTACGCTTCAGCAAACAGCCGCTAACCAACTCGGCTTCCCCGCCCAATTCACCATGCGAACCGCCCAAGATCTATACGAAGGCGTATCGGTTGATGGAATGGGCTCGGTTGGTCTAATAACATACATGCGGACCGACTCAACACACCTTTCAGGTGAAGCGATCAATATGGCTAGAAAGTATATTAGTTCCAATTTCGGTGACATGTATCTGCCAGCAAAGGCAAATTTCTTTTCCTCATCGAATAAAGCGGCACAGGAAGCACACGAAGCGATCCGCCCTACTGATGTGAGCCTGACGCCAGATCGCCTTCGCTCATCGCTGAATGACCGGCAATACAAACTATACAAAATCATCTGGGAACGATTTGTGGCCTGCCAGATGACGGATGCCCAATGGGACTCCACAACCATCCTTATCTCGGGCATGGCTGATGAAGGAGAACTTATCTTCCGAGCTACTGGCCGCGTTTTGATCTTTGACGGATTTTACAAGGTGGTTGGCGTACCACATACAGCCGAAGAAGTGTTGCTACCGCGTATAAATGAAAAACAACCGCTTGCGGCGATTCATATCGATGCGACACAAAATTTTACCTCACCGCCCCCACGATACACTGAAGCATCGCTAATCAAAAAGCTCGAAGCCGAGGGCATCGGTCGACCGAGCACATACGCACAGATCCTTCAGGTTATTCAGAGCCGTAAATATGTTGAAAAAATCCAGAACCTATTCCACGCAACCGATCTGGGCAAGGTTGTTACAGACAAACTAGTTGAAGCATTCCCGGAGATCCTGCAAGTCAGCTACACGCGCGACATGGAGCACCAGCTTGACGATATTGAAGAAAAACACGCCTATTGGGTTCAGATGCTCCATGACTTTTACGGACCGTTCAAACAGCGTCTCGATGCTGCATACAAAGACATGGGGCACGCCAAGGCCGAAACTCAAACCGCCCCACATACATGCCCACAATGCGGCAGTAACACAGTCTATCGTTTCGGCCGTAAGGGTCGGTTCCTGAGTTGCTCTAAGTACCCCGACTGCAAGTTTGCGTCACCGATCGACCGTGACGGGAATCCCGTTGCACCGGAGCAGACAGACATAGCCTGCCCCAAGTGCAGCGCACCGATGGTGCTACGCAAAGGGCGTTTCGGACCATTCCTTAGCTGCACCAAATATCCTGTCTGTGAAGGCATCGTGAACCTCGACAAGAAAGGCTGCGTCAGCCCGCCAAAGATTCCGCCATTGCTCACGGACCTGCCGTGCCCCAAGTGCAAAGCACCATTGAACCTTCGACGAGGCAAACAAGGACCATGGTTGAGTTGCTCGACTTTTCCCAAGTGCTCAGGAAAGCTTGGCTGGGCCTCTCTCAAAGACAAGGGTAAGAGTAAGTGGGAAAAGGCACTTGAGGAACACGAAAAAATCTACCCGCAGCCGATCATCCGCAAACTTGACGGAAACCCTGTCGGCGATGCTTGCAAGCCACGGGCACAAAACGTCGACGAAGACGAAGCCGGAGAAGAATAACACCCTCCCTGCATCAGAAGCCTGCCAGTTGTCTAATCCTTATTTGTCTGTATCCCTTTTTCTTTGCTAAGGTACAAATACAATAAAAAGATCGTAGCAAAGGCCTAAAAAGGAAAAAGACCCTGGCTAAGATGATGACCAGGATTGAGGAAGCTCTCAATAGAAATAGGAATCAAAAAATACTTATTTAATTATTTAATTACGCTTAACCCCATTCACTAATATGCTCTGGTTCTCTTTATCTCTTTTAGCCGCCTTGAGTCTTGCTACCGCCGACGCCATAGTAAAACGCTTTTATAGCCATATGAGTGCTTATGAGATGGCACTCATAAGGCTGATATTTGCAATTCCCTACCTTGGCATATTACTGATTATTGTTCCATGGCCTAAAATTGATGGAACTTTCTTTCTGTGTGCTGCTATTGCCCTCCCATTAGAAACAGTTGCCCTCTTATGTTATATGAGGGCAATAAAGGTCTCTCCTCTCTCCCTTTCTTTACCATTTTTGGCCTTTACCCCTGCTTTATTATCCTTAGTGGATATATAATTCTATGGCCTATTGACTCTGCTCACCCATTTTTGATATTCTACTGTCCATGAAAGGGCAGCAGGTCAGACCTGAATATAAAGATATAAATCTTCTCATGTTTCAGGAAGAATTTAAAACGTCGGATGATTGTGGACGTTTGTTGTTTCATACTCGTTGGCCACATGGATTTAAATGTCCAAACTGCGGGCATGACAAATATACACAAATTTCTACCCGCAATCTTTACAAGTGTCTGAAATGTAAGTATCAGACATCAATTACATCAGGCACAATATTTCACAAAACAAAGACTCCCCTGTTGAAATGGTTTTGGTTGATCTTTCGTATGGCAACATCTAAGACTGGTGTCTCTATAGCTGAAATGCAAAGAGAGCTGGAAATTAACGACTATAAGACAATTTGGGTTATGGCTCATAAGATCCGTAAAGCTATGGCAGATAGAGACGCAATGTATAAACTGGCCGGTCTTGTTGAGATAGATGAATCCTTTTATGGGCCAAGCACCTCCAAGAAACGTGGTCGTGGTGCAGAAGAAAAAGCAAAACTGATCATTGCTGTATCTGTATGGAAAGATAAGGATGGAAAAGAAAAGCCTGGATTTGCCCATGCTTTCATTGCCAATGATGCCTCTGCTGAAACAATCGGCTCCATATTGCAGCGTCTTGGAGTTCCTGATGATGAGATAACTCCACTTATAAATGCCATTCGAACAGACGGCTGGCAAAGTTATAAAGCTGTTGCAAAGGAGTTCGGATTTGTCCATCATCGAGTAGTCTTGAGTGATCCAAAGGATTCAATGAAACTACTTCCGTGGACCCACCAGCTGATAGCTAATGCTAAAGCCGTTTTTCAAGGGCCACACAGGGGTATACCAGCAAAACATCTCCAGAGTTATCTATCTGAAGTTTGCTATCGTTTCAATCGTAGGTTCTGGTATCGTCAGGCATTCCATCGTTTGTTAACAGCTTGTGTTGCTACCACAACTGTTACAAGAAACGATCTGATGGCTCCAATAAGCAGGTGAGCAGAGTCAATAGGCCATAATTCTAAATGAAAGACTTACCCTGTACGGAATTATAGGTATATGTATGATTGTCTTTGGAGCCTATGTATTGAATCTCTCTAAGGCCAGATCAAACCCCTTAAGACCATTTTCTTTTATCTTTAAAGAGCAGGGCTCATGGTTGATGATGATTACCGCATTTATTTATTCTATAACAGCCACATTAGGGAAGCTCGCCATCAAACATTCCAGCCCATCCTTCTTTGCCGCTTTCTACTTTTTTTGTCTAACAATCATCCTCCTTTCCATCTTTCCCTTTATCAAAGGAGTACGATATAAAAATATCTTCTACAGGCCATTCATCGGTATGAGCATAGGCTTATTAGTGACAACAATGATATTAGGCCATGTGTTTGCTATCTCCATTGTCAAGGCTGCTTATATGATATCTGTAAAGAGATGCAGTGTGCTCTTTGGTGTGTTATATGGTGCTATTCTTTTCAGAGAGACACATATACATGAACGCCTGATCGGCTCATTGTTTATGGTAGGAGGTGTTATGCTTATTGGCTTTTTAGGATGAAGACATTTTCTTAGATTCCGCTATGACCAAAACCGCCCTTCCCCCTTTTTGTAGGATCAAGCTCATCCACCTCTTCTAATATTGCCTTGGAAACCCTGTTAATAACCATCTGGGCGATCCTGTCACCTCTCCTGATAGTTATGGGTTTTTTTCCCCAGTTGATAGCTATTACAGCTATTTCACCCCTGTAATCGGCATCAATAGTTCCAGGAGAATTGACAAATCCGAGGCCATCTCTCAAGGCCAATCCACTCCTGGGCCTGATTTGAGCCTCGTAACCTTTAGGAATGGAAACGGATAAACCGGTTGGAATAAGCCTTATATCACCAGGTTGCAAGGTGAGGTCTTTATTAACAGCGGCCCGCAGATCAAGGCCAGAGGAACCATCTGATTGGTAAGAGGGTAATGGTAAATCTGGGTTATTATCCAATCTCTTAACTTTTAAAATAACCCTGTCCATTCAAAGTGCCTAAAGTGAGCCCGCCCTGGTGCGACGTGATTTGAATATACGCTTGCTTCTGATGTACCACCAATCCTGGTTTATCTTTGCTGAGTCAGGTTTTGCCAGGTCTGGGCCAGGGCTAAAGTGCCTGAAGTTTAAAGTTTTCATTTGTCATTAGTAAATTTTCATTTGTTTTGAATTTCATCCAAAGCCTTTTCGATAATTACAGTGAATGACAATAAAAAGTAGTCATTGCGAGGAACGACTGTGACGAAGCAATCTCATTAGATTGCTTCGCTACGCTCGCAATGACAGGCTATTGAATGTCAAACTATTTAAGTTAATAACTATAGTACCATCAGCAACTTATAATTTTAGCTCACTTCAAAAATTCAGTGGATCTAAAGCTATCTTATCTCTATCCACAGGGCCCAGTACTGTTATTGAAACTTTACCTGATGAAAATATTTCCTTAGCTACCCCTATTACCTCATCTAAGGTAACCTTTTCTAATTCTTTTATTAATTCTTCATAACTTATATATCTTTCAAAGATAAACTCATTTTTAGCCAGCCGCATCATCAAGTTACCCGTATTCTCCGCACCAAGTAAAATCCCCCCTTCAAGGTACTCCTTTGCACTTGCTATATCACCCTCTAAGTGATCCCCGTTCTGAATTCCTTTAATCAGCAGGCCAATCAGTTCCAATACCCTGTTAATTTCTTTTTTATCTATGGCCAGATATATCCTTAGCAGTCCTGTATCTATATATGCACTGATATAAGAATAAACAGAATAGGCCAGACCTCTCTTCTCCCTGATCTCCTGAAAAAGCCTGCTGCTCATATTTCCACCAAGTATGGTGTTGAAGATAGCCTCTGCAAACCTCTTCTCTCCAGAAAGTGATGATGCCTGGGCACACAAGCAAAGATGCACCTGCTCCAATTCCCTGGGATAGAAAGATACCGTTGGAGTAACTAATGGTGTAGGCATTGTCTGAGAGGCATTATTTTCGTCTGGAAGGGGTTCAAGAAAGGATCTAAAATAGTCAACCAAATGGTCATGGTTCACATTTCCGGCAGCTGCAATAACTACCCTCTCAGGGGAATAAAAGCGGGACACATAATCAAGAATCTCTTTCCTGGTAATTTTACTGACCGTTTCCTTTGTACCCAGAATCGGTCTCCCTAAGGGGTCTCCTCCCCAAAAGGTTTGGTCAGATAGTACATGAACATATTCATCAGGGGTATCCTCCATCATGCTGATTTCCTGGAGAACAACCGATTTCTCCAGTTCCAAATCCTTTTCAACAAAGATTGAATTAATGAATATGTCGGAAAAGAGATCGGTTAAAAATTGGAGGTGTTTATCCAGAACCCTGGCATGAAAACAGGTCTGTTCTTTACCAGTAAAGGCATTTGAAAATCCGCCTATTGCGTCCAGATCCTTTGCAATCTGGATGGCGGATCTGCTCTTGGTGCCTTTAAAAATCATATGCTCTATAAGATGAAATATCCCTCTTTCTTTATCCAGTTCATCTCTTGATCCGGCATTTACCCAAACACCTAAAGAGACAGATTTTGCATTGGATACGCTTTCAGTGATTACCTTAGTTCCATTGTCAAAAACAGTCTTTTTGTAATTTTTCAACATCTTGTGGATTTAAATTTACTGGTTTTTTGAGTAGATAAGTCTTTTTATATATCATCTATACTATGTCCCAGTGCTGCTTTCCTGGAAAGCCTGATCTTTCCGCTCTCAATTTCAATAACCTTTACTAAAACCTCGTCACCTTCCTTTAGTATATCAGTTACCTTATTTACCCTCTCATTTGCCAATTGAGATATATGTATCAAACCCTCTGAGCCTGGTAGAACCTCTACAAAGGCACCAAAATCCATAATCTTGACTACCTTACCTAAATAAAATTTGCCGATCTCTGCCTCCCTAACTATATCCTTTATCATTTCTATGGCCTTATCCATGCCCTCACCCTCAATGGATGCAATCAACACCTTGCCATCATCATCAATATTTATCTGTGTCCCTGTTGTTAAGGTAATATGTCTGATCATCTTCCCGCCAGGACCAATAACATCCCTTACCTTTTCCGGCTTAACATTTATGGTGGTAATCCTTGGTGCATATTTGGATATCTCCGGCCTCGATTGCGATAGGGCCTTATCCATTTCATTCAGGATATGCATCCTTGCCTCTCTTGCCTGATATAAGGCCTTCCCCATTATCTCCTTTTTTAGCCCATCGATCTTAATATCCATCTGGAGGGCAGTTATACCACTCTTTGTCCCTGTAACCTTAAAATCCATATCGCCAAAATGATCCTCATCACCTATAATATCAGTCAATATGGCCACAACATCGCCTTCTGAAACAAGACCCATTGCGACTCCTGCCACTGGATCCTTAACAGGAACACCTGCATCCATCAATGAAAGGGAAGCCCCACATACACTTGCCATAGAAGATGAACCATTTGATTCCAATATTTCAGAAACAATCCTGACTGCATAAGGAAAATCTTCCTTTTCTAATAAAACAGGAAGGATTGCCCTTCTTGCCAGGGCACCATGACCAATTTCTCTTCTGCCGGGAGCTCCTAATCTTTTGGCCTCACCTACACTAAATGGAGGAAAATTATAATGAAAGGTGAATTTCCTAAAAGAGTCTCCATAGATTGATTCTATCTTCTGTTCATCCCTTTCAGTGCCCAGAGTGGTTAAAACCATTGCCTGGGTCTCACCTCTGGTAAATAGAGCTGATCCATGAACCCTTGGCAGAATACCCACTAAACATTCAATAGGCCTTACCTCATTAAATGGCCTGCCATCGATTCTTCTTTCTTCCTTTAATATCATATGCCTGGCCAATCTTTTCTCTAAATCATAGACCGCCTCCTTTATCTCTCTTCCCTTATCTTCACATTCCTCTTTTAGTGATTCCATTATATAATCAATGGCCTCAGACCTCTTTTTTTGCCTAACCATCTTTTCGCCGTAAGATAGCACCTCCTTTATAAGAGGTTCACCGATCTCTGTTACCTTTGCTTTCAATTGCTCATCTTTTTCAGCTGGAATAAAATGCCTCTTTTCCTTTCCGACAGACTCTCTCAACTCTATTTGAATATCAATAAGGGGCTGCAAAGATTTGTGACCGAAAAATATTGCCTCAAGCATGTCATCTTCAGAGACAAATTTGCCATCGCCTTCAACCATAACTACAGCTTCTTTTGTTCCAGCAACAATCAGATTTATATCACCCTCTTCCTGTTCCTCTAATGTGGGAAATGCTATTAATTTGCCATCTACCCTACCTACCCGCACACTTCCAACAGGCCCCCCAAAGGGAATATCTGATATAGTGATAGCAGACGAGGCCCCCAAGATACCTAAAGGATCAGGATCATTCTCTTTGTCAAAGGATAAAACACTTGCAATTACCTGGGTCTCAAAATTGTAGTTATCCGGAAAAAGGGGCCTAAGGGGCCTATCTATGAGTCGAGAGGTCAACATCTCTTTTTCGCTTGGCCGCCCCATATCCCGGCGGAAGAAATTACCCGGTATCTTCCCTGCTGCATATGACATCTCTTGAAAATCAACTGTTAATGGAACAAAATCAATGCCTTCTCTTGTCTCATCAGTAGACACAGCAGTCACCAGAACAACAGTCTCTCCCATTGTTACAACTACAGCCCCACTGGATTCACATGCCACCCTGCCTGTCTCAATATGTAATACCTTTCCATTGATATTAGTTGTTACAGTCTTCATCATTCTTTTTCCTCTCGATAAAATTGATTATTTTTTGGGCTCAACCCTCTTCTATTTCCTAAGGCCTAATTCCTGAATGAGACTCCTGTATTGGCCAGAATCCCTCCTCTTTATATAGTTTAAAAGGCGCCTTCTTTGACCAACCATCTTCAAAAGACCCCTTCTTGAGTGATGGTCCTTAGGGTGTATCTTAAAATGATTTGTAAGACCATTTATCCTTTTGGTTAAAAGGGCAATCTGAACATTTGATGAGCCAGTATCCTTTTCATGGATCTTGAATTTATCAATAATTTCTGTTTTATCTTCTCCTGTTAAGACCACTTTATCACCTCCTTAATTAAACTAATCATTTTTAATAAATGCCTTAAATTAACTTCTAACTTTGATAACCTCGTAAAAAGTTAAAAAGCATGTCATTGCGAGCGAAGCGAAGCAATCTCCTATACCATAACTTCTTGTATTTATTAGATTGCTTCGGGCTAAAACCCTCGCAATGACCCCGGCTCATGACTTTTTACGGGTTCATCAACTTTAGTTCACTTGCTTTGGTAAAAACCCTACTTATCTCATATCCATTATCTGATTCCTTTAAAATAGCAACCAGTTCCTCCCCCATTACCACCTTAAGGTAGCCACCGGAATTAAAAGATGATATATTTTCCCAAGACAGCTCCCCCTTATGGGGTCTATAACCATTTCTAATCTTTCTTGCTAATTTATCAGGGATTTCGACTTCCATCATCCCTTTCAAGGCACCTTTTAATGGTATTATCACCTGGTCAACTGTATTATTGGATAGATGTTGAGATATTTGTGTCACGGTAAAGGCATTATCAATAAGAAACGGGCCACTCTTTATTCTTCTTAAAAAAGTAAGGTGTGCCCCTGTACCCAAACTCCTGCCCAAGTCTGCAGCAAGGCTCCTTATATAGGTACCAGAACTGCAGCCTACCTCAATCCAAACATAAGGGAGATCTACAGATAAGATATTGATATAGTCAATCCTAACATCCTTGGGTTGAAGATCGACCTCTAAGCCATTCCGCGCCAATTCGTATGCCCTCTTCCCATTGTGATGAATTGCTGAATATTGAGGCGGTACCTGTTTTATGGTGCCTAAAAATTGCAGTGTCTTATGTTTAATAGCCTCCTTTGTTATCATGCCAATGTCTTTTTTTTTAATGATCCTTCCTGTTAAATCATTAGTATCTGTTTCTATTCCAAGCCTGAGAGCCGACTTATAAACCTTATCCTGAGACATTAAAAAGGGTGACAATTTGGTTCCCTGGTTTAAAAGAACCACTAATACCCCAGTTGCAAAGGGATCAAGTGTGCCTGCATGACCAGCTTTTTTTGCCTTTATCAGACCCTTAATTCTTTCAACAACCCTGAATGAGCTTGGTCCAGACTCCTTGTCTACTATTATAATCCCATCTGTTGTCATTGGTCATTAGTCAAGAAAAACCCTTATCTTCCATTATGACTACATCAAAACAATTGAAAAAATAACTCGTAATTCTTCACTCTGAATTGGCATTGCCATTTTTATTTCTAAGTCCTTAGCAGCTTTTTTCAGATTGCAAATGACAAATGACTAATGACCAATGACAAACTTATGTGCTTTATTGAGGAATTCCTGCTTTACCAACTCCAAGCTCCCTTCTCTTGTAAAGGCTGCTGCTCTTGGATGACCACCGCCGCCAAAATGACTCGCCAAATCAGCCACATTTACCCAATCATTGGAACGCAGGCTGAATTTGTAATAATCTTTCCTGATTTCCCTTATAAGAACAGCTATCTCAACCCCGGAAATAAATCTGGGGTAATTAACAAACCTTTCACTATCAAAGTTATCGGCCTTTGCTTTTAAAAGCATCTGCTTGGTAACAGTGATTAATCCGACCTTTCCTGCATTGTGAAATTCTAATGTTTTCAAGGTCGACTCAAGAAGTCTAAGTTTTTTCGATGTATATCCATCCATAACCTTGCGTGATGTCTTCCAGGGACTAACACCCCAATCCAACATCTCCCCTGCAATAATAAATGCCTCCCTGTTAGTATTGTCATACCTGAATGAACCAGTATCTGTTTGTATAGCCACAAAAATATTTTCCGCTATGTTTAAATTCATGGGTAAGTCCGCTAATTTTATCAACCGATAAATAATCTCACCAACAGAGGAGCTATTAACGTCAACCAGATTCAAGTCGCCAAACTGAGAATTATTTTCATGATGATCAATATTTATCAAAGGCTTTATTTTGGATAGATGAGAGGAAATCCTTCCCACCCTTTCAAGATTTCCACAGTCGAGGGCAAAAAAGGCATCAAACTCTAATTTCGGATTAAAGTTATTTATTATTCTCTCTATGCCTTTCAGGAAGGTCAAAGAATCTGGAATAGGACCCTCATTAAATAGCACAACCTCTTTTCCGGAAAGCTCCAACGTTTCACCCAAGGCCAATATGGAGCCAATAGCATCTCCATCAGGATCCTTATGGCTGGCTAAAAAGAACCTCTCACTATTTTTCAAAATATCCGCAATATTATCCAAGATTCTCGTTTCTTGTTGCTGGTTACTGGTTTCCATTTTCAATTTTCAAGTTTCCAGTTTCCAATTTCTCCAAAAGCCTTTCCATCTTTTGCCCGTATTCAAGAGATATATCATATCTAAACTGAATATCTGGAACGTATCTTAGGTGTAACCTTTCACCTATCTCTTTGCGTATAAATCCTTTTGCGCTTTCAAAGCCTGCCTGAGCCTCTTCTTTCTGTTCATCACGACCAAAAAGACTGTAATAAACGAAGGCACGTTTCAAATCTTTGGTCATCCTCACATCAGTCAGGGTAACCCCTCTTAGCCTTGGATCCTTCACCTTTCTTAAAAGAAGGTTAGATATTTCCCTTAAAATCTGATCGCCAACCCTATGAGATCTATTACCTGCAAGCATGTTTGTATTCTTTGGGTTTGTTGTGTTGACTTATGGCTCTGGCTCAACCAGACACTTCCAACTTTAGGCACTTATAGGTTTAGTATCTCTATATCAGAATCAATAATCTCCCCCAGGTAAAGGGAATCTAAATAAGATAGGATATTATCGAGGATGGAGTTCACGAATCGCCTATCATTACCTACAGTACTAATCCCTAACTCTATCATCTGCCATTTATCATTGGAACCAACCTCAGCAATTGAGACATTAAATCTTTTTTGCACCCTGGCTACAATACTCTTTACGACCTTTCTCTTTTCTTTAAGTGAGTGGCTATCATTGATATACAGGGAAAGTTTAAGAGTTCCGAGCACCAAATCAAAGCTCCGCTTTCATCTCTTCTAAGGTATAAACCTCCAGCACATCCCCCGGCTTTATGTCATTATAATTTTCTAATCCTAAACCACATTCAAAACCCGAGGAAACATCCTTGACATCATCTTTAAACCTTTTCAATGAATTAATATTCCCATCAAATATGACTACATCGTCTCTTAATAAGCGTACCTTGGCACCCCTCTCAATCCTACCATCAGTTACATAACAACCGGCCACAGTGCCAATCTTTGAGACATGAAATATTTCCTTGATATCTGCTCGACCGATAATATTCTCACTGTAGACTGGTTCAAGAAGCCCAGCCATAGCTGATTGTATATCCTCTATAACCTTGTAGATCACATCATAAAACCTTACATCCACATTTTCCTTCTCTGCAATGCCCCTTACAGCCGGATTTGCCCTAACGTTAAAACAAATAATTATAGCTTCAGAGGCAGAGGCCAGCATTACATCGGTTTCTGTCACTGCTCCAGTTGCGCCATGTATGACCTTTAATTTTACCTCTTCTGTGCTTAGTTTAATCAAAGAATCTCCTAAGGCCTCTAAAGATCCCTGTACATCGGCCCTGACAATAATATTCAGTTCCTTCACTTCACCCTCTTTAATCCTGTCAAAAAGATTATCGAGGCTAATGGAGTCTTGCCTGGATACTGTTTCCAACCGGGCCTTAGTTTTCCTGTGCTCACTGATCAATTTTGCCTTCTTTTCATCGGGAACTTCTATAAAATCATCTCCGGCCATAGGCACATCAGAAATACCATAGATTTCAACAGGCATGGATGGAGTAGCCGATTTCATCTTCTGTCCCCTGTCATTAAGCATCGCCCTTAACCTGCCATGACTTTCTCCACAAACAAAAAAGGCACCTTGACTAAGAGTGCCATTACCAATAAGAATAGTTGCAATTGGACCTCTGTTTTTATCCAGCCTGGCCTCAATGATTGTTCCCCTCGCCCTCCTTTTATAGTTTGCCTTCAACTCCAATATTTCTGATTGAAGAAGTATGTTATCAAGAAGCTCATCCACTCCTTGTCCTTTCTTAGCAGATATGTAACTAAACAGGGTATCACCACCCCACTCCTCTGATAAAAGGCCGTATTTTGATAACTCTCTCCTGACCTTTTCTGGATCTGCTTCTGGTTTGTCGATCTTGTTAACGGCCACAATAATTGGAACGGTAGCTGCTTTAGCATGATCAATAGCCTCTATGGTTTGTTCCTTTACTCCATCATCAGCAGCAACAACTAATACAATCAAATCAGTTACCTTCGCGCCCCTGGCCCTCATTGCGGTAAAGGCTTCATGTCCAGGGGTGTCAAGAAAAACAACGTCTCCATTGGCGGTATGTACGTAATATGCCCCTATGTGTTGAGTTATTCCACCAGCTTCTTTGTCAATAACCCTTGATTTCCTTATATAATCAAGAAGGGATGTTTTTCCATGATCTACATGCCCCATTATGGTAATAACCGGTGGTCGAGGAAGAAGATCTTCTGCCTTGTCCTCCTCTTCGATAATGATCTCCTCTTCTTCAAAAGATGACAGTTCTAATTCGTATTCAAACTCACTTGCTACCAAAGAGGCGGAGTCAAAATCAATTGTTTGGTTGATGTTAACCATCATATCTATTTCCATCAATTTCTTAATTACCTCCGTTCCCTTGACACCCATCCTCTTTGCCAGCTCAGCTATGCTTATCACATCCGGAACCTTTATCCTCCTTTTTATAGCCTTGGGAACAGTTATCTCTGTTTGCTTAAATTTCTTCTTATCAAGTTTGTCTTTCTTCTTTAGTCTGCTACGGCCTGCAAAGCTATATTCAGGGCCACCATAAAGGTCCTTCCGCTCAAAAATTTCTCTCTTTTGTCTATGATATTCCTTCCTGGGAAGTACCTCTTTTTTCTCCTCTTCTTTCTTCTTTTTTACCCGTTCTTTCTTTTTTAACAATTCCTCCGGGGGCTGTTCAATCCCAACTGATGGTATTGTTGCCATAGGTTCCTGGATCTTCGGCTCTGGAGGTGGTACATCTGCCTTTTTTATTATGCGTGCCGGAACAGCTTTGGGCCTCCCTCTTTTCTTCCTTTCAATCTTAGGCTCAGCCCTTTCAATCTTAGTCTCAACCTCTTTAAGATGTTTTTCAGGAGCAGGTTCTTCTTTTTCTTCCTTCTTACCTCCCGCCTCTAAAGTCTCAATGATCTTCTCCTCTGGTACAGAAACTGCCTCTTCAGTGGGTGGTTTAACTTCTTCTTCAATTTTCTGTTCTTCTTCTTGAACTTTTTCCTCCACTTTGATAACAATCTTCTTACGCCTGCGGATAACAGTTGGCTTTACCCTTTTCTCCTCAAAAATTTCGCTGGTTGCCCCTGAGAGATAATCCTTAGCCCGGGCTACATCATCCATGTCAAGAGAGCTCATATAATTATTAATAGTGAAACCAGCGCCTTTCAATCGCTCAACCAGTTCGTTAGAATTCATTTTTAGTTCTTTGGCTAACTCATAAACCCTTAATTTACTCATTTAATCCTCCAGACAAACTCCTTCCTTTTCTTCATTCAATTCTATCTCCTTATCAGAGCTTAATGATTGCATGTAACTGAGGGCCCTCTGGATAATCTCTTCAGCCTTTTTTTCACTAATACCCTTTATGCTTGCCAAATCAGCTACCTCGGCCTTGGTAATATCCTCTGCTGATCTAAAACCCATTTCATAAAGAGTGGTGGCAAATTTTTTGCCAACACCAGAGAGCTTAAGCAAGGACTTATAACCCTCTTTTAAGGCCTCATTGTACTCTGACTCGCTGATTACATCTAATTTCCAGTTTGTAACCCGGGATGCTAACCTAACATTCTGACCCCTTTTTCCAATAGCAAGAGATAGTTGATCATCCGATACAACCACCTCCATAGTCCTGCTCTCTTCATCAACTATCACCCTTGAAATTTCAGCAGGGGCTAGGGCCTTGCACACAAATTTTGCTATATCAGGGTCCCAGGGTATAATATCAATCCTTTCCCCCCTTAGTTCTTGTACTACAGCCTGCACCCTCGATCCTTTCATGCCAACGCAGGCTCCTACTGGATCAACATCTTTGTCCTTTGAAGCCACAGCTATCTTGGCTCTGCTTCCAGGCTCTCGAGCTACCTGCATAATGGTTACAATGCCTTCGAAAATTTCCGGTACCTCATTTTCAAACAGGGCAGATAAAAAGTTAGGATGTGTTCGAGACAATATTATTTGAGGTCCCTTACTGAACTGTCTCACATCATATATATAGGCCCTGATCCTATCACCCTGTGTATAGGTCTCATTCAGGATCTGCTCTTTAACTGGAAGCTCGGCCTCCGCCTTGCCCAGAGTAGCAATAATTGCCCCTTTATCAAAACGTTGAACAATACCGTTAACTATCTCCCCTTTCCTGTCCTTAAAATCTTCATAAACAGCATCCCTCTCTGCCTCTCTCAGCCTGTGCATTATTACTTGTTTAGCTGATTGTGCCGCTATTCTACCAAGGGCATCTGTATCCATTTTCACGCCCAAACTATCCCCTATCTCTGATTCTGGATCAAGTTTTCTGGCCTCTTTCAAGGATACTTGAAGCCTCTCATCTTTTACATTTTCTACTACTTCTTTGAACTCAAAAACCTCAACCTCTCCCATTTCCTTGTTAAAGTTCACTTCTAACTCAAAGTCGGGACCAAATTTCTTTTTAACAGCCGAGCGAACTGCTTCTTCCAGGGCCTCGATCAGAATCTTAGAATCAATCCCTTTATCTCGGCTGACCTGATCAATAGTTCTCAATAAGTCTGTAATCATCTTCTATTCTCCAGCCAAATATCAATTATTAAATTCATATTTTAGTCTCGCCTTATCTATCTCATTTAAGGGTAGCTCAACTAAATTGCTATCATCAATTAAAAGGCTTATCCTCCCTTCCCTGACATTAGTAACGCGTCCAATAAAATTCCTCCTTTTATTGATAGGTCTGGACATCTTTAATTTTACCATCTTACCGATCGAACGCATAAAATCACTCTCTTTTTTTAAAGGCCTGTTTAGCCCGGGGGAGGAAACCTCAAGTACATAGCGATAATCAATTATACTCTTTGCCTCAATCAAATCACCAAGTTCACGACTAACACTGGCACAGTCGTCTACTGTAACCCCTTCCTCTTTATCTATAAAAACCCTGAGGATCCATCTGCCATTTTCAAACAGGAACTCCACATCCACCATCTCCATACCAAATTCATGTAAAAAAGACTCAGCTATAAGGGATACCTCATTAACAATCCTCTTAAATTCTGATATCATCAAGATACCTCGAACATAAAAAGCGGGCTAAAAAGGCCCGCTCCCTCAAACCCAACTCAATTGTTGCCAGATTCAAAAAAGAGTAAATAAACTGGCTCCTCCTCTTTTCAAAGTAACAACCCTTATGCCCACAACAATTGCTTACCTCGAAAAGGGAACAGAACGCTCTTTCAAATATATGGAGCGGGCAACGGGGCTCGAACCCGCGACACCAAGCTTGGGAAGCTTGTACTCTACCAACTGAGATATGCCCGCCCAGTCAAACACATAGATTTATAATAAAATATCTATAGATAGTCAAGTATAATTTATAATACAATTAACCAAATGTATTCATAAAAAAGGTTATTTATAATTTCAACTAAATAGAATAGGAAAAAATAATTTTGCTATAAGAGTCCAGGATGGTACTTTTAACTTGATTGCATAGGAATTTCCGTTTTTGAGATTGCTTTGCTTTGCTCGCAATGACAAGATTAGCCTATCAATGTCATTGCGAGGAGTCCCGAAAGCTTTCGGGACGACGAAGCAATCTAAATTTATACTGGATACTCGATACTGGTTGCTGGTTGATCCCTCCTTGTTGCTGGATACATCCAGTATCAAGTATCAAGAAACGAGTTACCTTTAAATGACCAATAGTAGTTTAAAAGATTTAGTATTAGCAGGGCTTTCAGGTCTCATGTTGACTGCCAGTTTCTCCCCTATCGACCTCAACTGGATAGCATGGATATCACTAATACCTCTCCTAATTAGCCTTGAGGATAAATCTCCATTAGTTGCGTTAAAACTGGGACTTTTCACTGGCCTCTTCCACTATTTAACCCTTATCTACTGGATAGTTGTGGTACTTTCCCATTATGGCAATATCAACTTCATCCTGAGCCTTGTAGTTATGTTTCTTCTCTCCCTCTACCTATCACTATATATTGCCTTTTTTTCCCTTATCTTAGTTAGAGTTAAAAAAAATAGACTATCTTCTTTTTGGGGAGCAAGTATCTGGGTTGCACTGGAATATGCAAGAGCTCATGTTATGACTGGTTTTCCTTGGTGCCTTTTGGGGTACAGCCAATATTTGAGGTTGCCACTGATACAAGTATCGGATATTGCCGGTGTCTATGGCATATCATTTATTATCGTTCTGGTAAATTTTGTAATTTATCATATAGTTTCTATAGCGTTTAAGAAAAAGGCCTTGGGCCGCAATATAGTCTACGATTTACGAGTTAGGGATTATGAACATAACGTACACTCCTTGCGTGTTATAATGATAGAAATAATTCTCACCTCTTTTTTGATAGGTTTTACCCTTTTATATGGCTACCATAATTTAAAAGAAAAGGCAGATATTAACTCAAAGGCAAAGGTACTCAGGGCTGTCATTGTCCAGGGGAATATTGATCAATCTTTAAAATGGAACCAGGATTTTCAAGAAAAGACATTAGCTATCTATAAAAAGCTATCTAAAAAATTTTCAGACTTTAAACCTCAGATTATCATCTGGCCTGAAACTGCGGTCCCATTTTTTTTCCAGGATAGATCTTACCTTTCTAAAGAAGTTTTTAAGGCTGCCAAAATAACTAATTCAAACATCCTCTTCGGTTCCCCTGCATATTTAAAGGATAAAGGTAAAATTTTCTATCATAACAGGGCATATATAATATCTGAAAATAGGGTATTTGATTATTATGACAAGGTCCATCTCGTCCCCTTTGGGGAGTATGTCCCACTCAAAAAATACCTCCCATTTGTACATCGCTTAGTTCCAGCAGCAGGAGACTTCTCCCCTGGCAAGAAGGTTAAACCAATAAATGCTCCAGATTCCCAGATAGGGGTATTAATCTGCTTTGAGGCTATCTTTCCTGATATCTCTCGAAAGCACGCTGACCAGGGAGCTGAACTTTTAGTGAATATAACCAATGACGCCTGGTTTGGCCATACCAGCGCTCCCTATCAACATCTGAGCATGGCTGTCTTTAGGTGTGTAGAAAATGCTCTACCAATGGCAAGGGCTGCAAACACTGGAATTAGCGCATTTATACTCGCAAATGGAAAGATAGTAAATAAAAGCGGACTATATGTTAGGGACGCATTAAAGCAGGAAATAAAATTAAAGCAAAACAAAACATTTTATTCACAATTCGGTGATATTTTTGCTATAGTAATAATTATTATAGTGATTATTAGATTTTTCTGGATATTAATAATAAAAAGGAGATGAAATTATGTATTATGCAGAGACAATAGAAAAAATAGATTCCTTGAATAGGAAATTAGATGATATATGGGAGCATCTTTGACCTCATCAAGGGTGAAGAGAGGCTAAAAAAAATAGAAAAAATATTATCCAAAACTGATTTCTGGCAAAATAACCAGAATGAAGCAACCGAACTAAGCCAGGAAAGAGGGTTGCTCAGTAACCAGTTAGAGGAGTGGCATAGATACAAAAACGAGTTAGAAGAGCTCGATATCCTAACCAAATTAGCCCAGGAAGAAAATGATGAGAAAATGATTGAGGAAGCAAGGAAAGATCTTCTTGAGCTGGAAAAAGAGATAAAAAGGTACGAGCTTCAAACACTTCTCGGGGATAAAGATGATAAAAGAAATGCAATTGTTGCGATAAATGCAGGCGCAGGAGGAACAGAGGCCCAAGATTGGGTTGAGATGCTGTTCAGGCTTTATCTCAAATGGGCCGAGTCCAGAAATATGAAAACCAAGATCGTCGATCACTTGGCTGGAGACGAGGCAGGGATTAAAAACGTCACCTTTACTGTTAGTGGCCCTTATGCATATGGTTACCTGAAATCGGAAAATGGCATTCACAGGATGGTCCGGATTTCCCCTTTTGATGCCAATGGTAGAAGACATACCTCATTTGCATCAGTATCAATATTACCAGAGATTGAAGACGACATAAAAATAGATATCAATGAAAAGGATATCAGGGTAGAAACCTTCAGGGCAAGTGGTCCAGGTGGACAGCATGTTAATAAGACCAGCTCTGCTGTAAGGATTACTCACATACCAACCAATATAGTCACCCAGTGCCAGAATGAAAAGTCTCAGCATAGAAATAAGGAGTTGGCCCTAAAAATTCTTAAAGCGCGGCTCTATGCATTGGAAAAAGAGGAACAAAATAGAGAAAAGCAGCTCAGACACCAATCCCAGAAAGAGATAGCATGGGGAAATCAAATAAGGTCTTATATATTCAACCCTTACAGGTTAGTGAAAGACCACAGGACAAACCTTGAAGTTGGAGATGTTGACAGGGTGATGAATGGGGATATTGATATATTTATTGATGCCTACCTTAAGTGGCTACAGAATTAAAAAACATACACCCTATCTTATAGAGCCTTAAGAATACTCTTTTTAAAGCACTCTCCTGCTCACCTTGACACCTCATAACATATAACTGGCTCAGTTTTATTTTTGACGGATATTTCGCTTTTTTTTGTATCCGAAAGCGACCTTGAGATTGGCGATATTTCTGTTCGCCGATAATTATTTCGCCACCCTTTGCAATCTGCTCTAATCTTGCGGCAACGTTTACAGTATCGCCGATAACCGTATAATCCATTCTATTCTCAGAACCCACATTTCCAACAATAGCGTTGCCGGTGTTGATACCAATACCTACTTCAAATGTCTCTTCATCTTGTTCGGCTCTTGCTTTCATTAATTCTTCTGTGGCATCTTGCATTTCTATGGCCGCTTTAATAGCGTCGCGGGAAGCACTGTTTTCAGAGGGGATAACCCCAAATACTGCCGCTCGTCCTTTACAGATTTGTCCAATGTCAAGGCCTGCCCCAGTCCTTTAGCGACATCGGCCTAACAATGGAGATGAGTCGTGTGCTTTAGCGCATCGGTTCCATTGACTTGTTGGGCAGAAAATTTTTATGAAATAATCCATTCTTTAAATTCACCCGCTACATTAGGATGGTTATCACCATCATTTGTTTGACCTACCTCGGGGCCGAAAATGGCGCATTTCCATCCAGGATCGAATTCTTTAAAGGGATCATTAACTAGTTTAAAAACAACAGCTCCTAGTGGGGCTTGGTTAATGTGCTTATGGCAATAAACCCTAAAATCTTCACGTGGAAAATTAAAATCTCCTATGTGCATAGGTATGGTTTCTTCACAGATTTCACATTTATGTTCATAACAATCACACATTTAAACCTCCTACTGAATTTTCTGCCCAATTACTATGCAGAAAAATTTCTGTGTAGTCC
>JAUWZV010000007.1 GCA_030615105.1 Desulfobacteraceae bacterium | reverse complement strand
ACTTACAGATGATGAGATCCTTACCCTGGCACAATGGACATGTATTATTGAGGACCACTATGGAAAGCCCATGGATATCGAGTGGGCAAAGGATGGAGCTGAGGGTGAGCTCTTTATTGTGCAGGCAAGACCAGAGACAGTGCACTCCCAGCAGAGTCAGAAAACCATTGAAACCTATATACTCAAAGACACCGGCCCTGTTATCCTCACCGGCCAGGCAGTAGGAACCAAGATAGGCCAGGGGATAGCCCATATAATAGAAGACAGCGCCCATATTGGGGAATTTAGAGAAGATGAGGTGCTCATTACCACCATGACAGATCCTGACTGGGAGCCAATAATGAAGATAGCATCTGGTATTGTAACAAACAAGGGGGGACGTACCTGCCATGCTGCTATAATCTCAAGGGAGCTCGGGGTTCCCTGTATCATTGGAACAGAGCATGCAACTGAGAAGCTTTCCACTGGAAAGCCCATTACCATCTCATGTGCCCAGGGTGAGACCGGCTATATCTATGAGGGACTGCTTAACTTTGATATTGAAAGGCTGGATCTTGAAAACATCCCCAAGACCAAGACAAAGATCATGATGAATGTGGGGATCCCTGAGAGGGCCTTCCTGGATGGCCAGATACCTAATGATGGTGTTGGGCTTGCAAGAGAGGAGTTCATTATAAATTCCCACATAGGAATCCATCCCCTTGCCCTAATACATTATGATGAGCTAAAGGAGAAGGGGAAACAGGACCCTGAAATAAAGGAGATCATTAAAAGAATAGATGAGATGACTGCTGGTTATCCTGGAGACAAAAAGGAGTTCTTTATCAGTAAACTATCTCAGGGCATTGGCAGGATTGCAGCAGGTTTCTACCCCAATGATGTCATTGTAAGGCTTTCTGATTTCAAGACCAATGAATATGCAAACCTCATTGGAGGGCATCTCTATGAACCAGTAGAGAGCAACCCAATGATAGGCTGGAGAGGTGCCTCCAGGTACTATGATGAAAAGTTCAAAGATGCATTTGGCTTAGAGTGCAAGGCAATCCTAAAGGCGCGAGGTGAGATGGGACTTACCAATATAAAGGTGATGGTCCCCTTTTGCAGGACACCTGAGGAAGGTAAGAAGGTAGTTGATACAATGGCTGAATTTGGCCTTGTTCAGGGAGAAAATGCGCTTGAGCTCTATGTGATGTGTGAGATCCCCAGCAATGTAATTTCAGCTGATAGATTCGCTGATATCTTTGATGGATTCTCTATTGGCTCAAATGACCTCACCCAGTTAACCTTAGGCCTTGACAGGGACAGTGACCTGGTATCCCACATCTTTGATGAAAGAAATGATGCAGTAAAGACAATGGTAAAACAGGTTATTGATGTTGCACGAAGAAGGGGAAAGAAGATAGGGATCTGTGGTCAGGCACCAAGTGATTTTCCAGAATTTGCCACCTTCCTTGTAGAATGTGGTATTGACTCAATAAGCCTTATACCTGACACAGTGGTAAAGACAAGGCTTGCCATTGCCAAAAAGGAGGAAGAGATGGGAATAAACCCCGTTAGAATTCAAAACGGCTGATTAAACCCATTGCGAGAAAGCTGAATACAATTTTGGATACTACCTTTGTGCACCCGCCGGAGTATTCTAACGGGGTAAAGGTGGATAAAGGGTAGGGGGTAGAAAGTGGCGAGGAGAGTTGTCATTACAGGTATGGGAGCTGTAACTCCCTTGGCTGTTGGTGTGGAGGAAAGCTGGAAAAAATTATGCGCTGGAGAGTCTGGAATCAAAAAAATTACCCAGTTCGATGCATCTTCCCTGAAATGCCAGGTAGCAGGTGAGGTAAGGGACTTTTCAGCAGAAGATTTTTTAAATCGAAAAAAGATCAGGAGGACCGATCGCTTTGTACACTTCCTTCTGGCAGCAACAAAGATGGCCCTGGAGGATGGCCAGTTAGAAATAGACTCTGGGGAGGAATATAGGGTGGGGGTAATAGCTGCTACTGCGATTGGATCCTGCAAAACCTTTGAGGCAAACCATGAGCTAATTCTAAAGGGGCTCATGAGAAATGTTACTCCATACCTGGTGATCAACCTTTCTGCCAATACTGCTGGAGGGGAGATGGCATCTATGTGTGGGGCTCGAGGGCCTCACCATTTCCTTCAAGAGGCCTGTTCAGCTGGAACAAATGCAATAGGGTTGGGATTCAAAACGATTAAATACGGGGAGGCTGAGGTAATGATTGTGGGTGGCTCTGATGCCGGTATCAGTTCTACCCTGATGGCAAGTCTGGATAATCTCGGCGCAATAGCAACCTCCTGGAATGACCAACCTCACAGGTCAAGCAGGCCCTTTGACAAAGAGAGAAATGGTTTTGTCAGTAGTGAAGGGTCAGGGGTCCTAATTTTGGAAGAGCTTGAGCATGCGAGGGCCAGGGGAACCAAAATTTATGCAGAAATATTAGGCTATGGTTCTACCTGTGATGCTTATCATGCAGTTGCTCCCCTGCCAACTGGGGAAAGTGCACTCAAATGTATGGAACTCAGTATTGAAGAGGCTGGGATTAAGCCAGAGGAAATAGAGTATATTAACGCCCATGGAACCTCTACTGTTGCAAATGATGAAACAGAAACCCTTGCAATAAAGAATCTATTCGGACCAAGGGTAAAAGAGATCATGATCAGTGCCAATAAATCGATGATAGGCCATCTGTGGGGAGCTGCTGGTGCTGTAGAAGGGATCTTTACAGCAAAGTCCTTGCAAGAAGGTATAATACCTCCGACCATTAATCTGGATGAGCCTGATCCCAAATGTGATTTAGACTATGTGCCTCATCAAGCCCGGCGCTCAGATATAAGATTAGCCCTTTCAAATTCATTTGGCTTCGGAGGTATAAACGCAAGCCTTGTTTTTAAGAAATATGAAGGGTGAGAATAAAGAAAAAATGCCGACTAAATTAGTGGGTAATTTGAAGGTTGGTTATAGAACGGGAAATAGCCCGCTTAGAAAAGAAAAACCTGCCCTTTTTATGATCCACGGCTCAGGTGGTAATAGTGAATTGTGGTCTTTGCAGCTGGAATTTTTAGACAAAGAAATCAATATTATTGCCCTTGATCTCCCAGGGCATGGCCAGTCAGGTAAAGAATCTTTTAGCAGCATATCAGGATATTCAGACTGGTTATATGAGGTTCTGAAAGATTGGTTCCAGCAACCAATTTATCTGATGGGTCATTCTATGGGAGGTGCCATTGTTCAGGAAATAGCAATTAACGATAATAATCACCTTTCAAAAGGGGTAATTTTGGTAGGAACTGGGGCCATGTTAAAGGTAGCACCCCAATTCTTGGATGGCTTGTTAAAGGATTTTGAAAACACGGTTGATAAAATAGTCAGCTATGCCTATTCAAAGAATACGAAAAAAGATCTGATTATGGAAGGTGCCAGGATGATGAAAGGGCCAGGTCCAATAGTTGTTCATAATGATTTCTTGGCCTGCGACATGTTTGACAGAAGAAAAGATTTAAAAAGGCTCTCTGTGCCATGTCTGATTATCTGCGGTGAAGATGACAAACTTACACCACCAAATCTTTCCAGATTTTTAAATGAGCATATCCCAGTCAGTACCCTTAAGATAATCCCCAATGCTGGTCATATGGTTATGATTGAGAGGTATAAAGAGGTAAACACAGCTATCTTAGAATTCATCCATGAAATAGGTTAAATTATCCCTTTCCATTCCCCCTTTAGAGAAATCAGTAACTAAATTCCTTGACATAGATTTTTGTATCTCTTAATTTTCGGTAATACCTGTTGTCCATTGTCTATTGTTAAAAATAATACGGACATTTTGAAAGAAAACAACAAATTACTGATACAGACCAACGGGCGACTGACAGCTATCAACGGACATTATTTAATTCCGAAAAAAGGGGAATAATATGGAAATTAAAGTAAATTTAGCTATCAAGAAGAAGGAAAAACCAACTGATGAATCCGAACTTGGTTTTGGTCAAATATTTACCGATCATATTCTCCTTATGGACTACGATACTATTCATGATTGGCACAATGCCAGGATAGAGCCCTATGGCTATCTAAAACTTGACCCGGCTGCCGCTTGTCTACATTATGGTCAAGAGATCTTTGAGGGTCTAAAGGCCTATTACGGCAAAGATGGCGGAATATATCTGTTCAGGGCGGTCGAGAATTTTAAAAGATTCAACCATTCGGCAAAAAGGGTATGTATGCCCGAGCTTGATGTAGACCTTGCCATGGAGGCCCTAAAAAAACTGATCCTCCTTGACAGGGAATGGATTCCTAAAACTCGGGGTACCTCCCTCTACATTAGGCCTACAATGATTGCAATCGATCCATTCTTAGGTGTCCGGCCAGCAAGTAAATATCTATTCTACATTATTATAGGGCCTGTTGGATCCTACTATCCTGAGGGACTAAATCCTGTGAAAATTTATGTAGAGGATAGATACGTCAGGGCTGTTCCCGGGGGTACTGGAGAGGCCAAAACCGCAGGCAACTATGCAGCAAGCCTGCTTGCAGCAGAAGAGGCCAAAGAAAAGGGCTTCACCCAGGTTCTCTGGCTGGATGGATGCGAAAAGATGTGGGTAGAAGAGGTGGGAACCATGAATATGTTCTTTGTAATAGATGATGAGGTTATAACCGCACCTCTGACAGGAAGTATTTTAGGGGGTATCACCAGGGATTCCGTAATCAAGATAGTCAGGGACTGGGGTTTGAAGATGAAAGAGAGATTAGTATCTATCGATGAAGTTGCTACTGCTGCTACCAGTGGCCAGCTTAAGGAGGCCTTTGGGACTGGAACCGCAGCTGTTATATCACCAGTTGGGCAGATAACATATAAGGGTAAGGACTATGTAATAACCGGCGGTAAGATGGGGGAGTTATCGCAAAAACTTTACGATGAGATTGTGGCCATACAGTATGCGGAAAAGCCTGATCCTTATGGCTGGACAGAACAAATAGGATAGGGGCATGGACTACGATGTAGTTATAGGCCTGGAGGTTCATGCCCAGCTAAAGACTGCAAGCAAGATATTTTGCGGCTGCTCTACCACCTATGGAGCAGAACCAAATACACATACATGCCCTATATGTCTTGGACTTCCTGGAATTCTACCTGTGCTGAATAAAAAAGCAGTAGAGCATGCCTTGATGATGGCATTGGCTTCACATTGTCAGGTAGCAACAGAGAGCCGTTTTGCAAGGAAAAACTACTTTTATCCAGACCTTCCAAAGGGATATCAGATATCCCAATATGAGCTCCCCTTAGCTGAACATGGTCAGATTGAGATAGAAACAAATCAGGGGATAAAAAGGATAGGTCTTACCAGGATACATCTTGAAGAAGATGCAGGAAAATCTATCCATAATGATGCAGAAGGCTTAAGTTATATAGATTTCAATCGCTGTGGCGTGCCTTTAATAGAAATCGTTAGTGAACCAGATATTTCCTCCACTGAAGAGGCAGTAACATATCTAAAAAAACTGCGTTCCATTTTACGCTATCTTGGTATCTCAAGTGGGAACATGGAGTAGGGAAGCTTCAGATGTGATGCTAATCTATCATTAAGGCGAAAAGGGATGAAGGGCTTTGGTACAAGAACGGAGCTGAAAAATATGAATTCATTCAAGCATGTGCAGAAGGCCCTTGAATATGAAATTAAAAGACAACTGGATATCCTGGAAAGCGGTCAAGAGGTTATTCAGGAAACCAGGCTCTGGAATGAGAATGAAGGAAAAACTTATCCCATGAGGAGCAAGGAGGAATCCCACGACTACAGGTATTTTCCGGAACCGGATCTTCTCCCATTAGTTATAGATCAAGAATGGCTCGATGCTATCAGGGATAGACTTCCCGAACTCCCTGATGAAAAGATGAAACGCTTTATGGATCAGTATGGATTACCAAAGTACGATTCAGAAGTGCTTACATCTTCCATAGAATTGACTGATTACTTTGAACTTTGTGCTCGGGAAACAGGCGATGCAAAAATGGTCAGTAATTGGATTATGAGCGAGCTTTTAAGAGAATTAAAGGGTGATGATAGGGAGATAGAGGATTATCCAGTAAGCCCCTCAGCACTCACTGAACTTCTAAAAATGATAAAAGATGAAACAATCAGTGGTAAGATAGGTAAAGATGTATTTAAAGAGATGTACAGAGAAGGAAGATCAGCCAGGGCAATTGTAAAGGATAAGGGATTGATCCAGATCTCCGATGAAGCAGAGATTTCCGCTATTATTGAGCAGGTTTTAAAAGGGAACCCCGAACAGGTGGCTAAATATAAAGAGGGCAAAGAACAGTTATTAGGTTTTTTTGTTGGTCAGGTGATGAAAAAAACAAAAGGAAAGGCAAATCCCAGACTTGTCAACGAGATCCTGAAAAGGATCTTAAAAAAATAATACCACCTCTTATAATCTTCTTTCCATAATCTGAAAAATATCCTTTTTATCTAGACACTATAACATCTAGAGACTTTGCATGACTTAATATTAAATGAGATGATGGTAATTTGAAGGTTATGCAAAGATCTCAACAAAATTCAGTCTGAATAAGGTATAAGCAAAGATAAAATTGATTAAAAAGCAGCAAGATTTTAAAATAATTAACACCACTATTTAGGGGATAGAAAGAGATGCAACTTGAATTTATCGAGGCAAGGGACCTGCCGGATGCCTGGTTCCAGTGTGTTTACCAGATACTTGAAAAGGGCAGAACATACATAATAGATAGGGGAAGCTATGAGGGGCAAAAAAGGCTTGAGTTTGATTATATAACTGTACACATAAAGTTTCCAGGTGTAAGACCACTTTTACCTGACATCCCCCCTGCTCTCGGTATGCCTAATCCTGTATCCAATGATTACCTGGATCAATACCTGCTGTACCTTACGGTGTCCAAAGGGACGGTGCTGAATGAGTTGGGTAACGATGTCATTGCTTCCACTAGTGCAGATTATCCGTGAATTCGCCTCGATCATTTTTGCTGGCTCAAGTTCATTACAAAACGTTACGCTTAAGTAATTCATCATAGCAATCAACGTCTACCATCATTGACCTCAGCCTCACGAAATTCCTTAAGATTTAGAGGCTACTAAGTATCATGTCCCTTCAAATCAGACTTCGGTAATTATATCGACCTCATTTAAACCCTTAAATGTTAGTCAAGAACTGTTGGACACGCCGCTCAAGTGTCGGAACATCTTTCGTCCAACATTCCCACACAATTAGAACTTTCCACCCAAGGTGTCTTAATGCTCGTAGCTCTTCCTGGTCACGCTGGACATTTCCTTTTCGTTTCCTTCCCCAATAATTTCGATTTGTTGTTGGCGCCACCTGGCCATATCGACAACTGTGCATATGCCAGAAACAACCATGAACAAATATTGCTTTTCTATGCCGCGGAAGAACAATATCTGGGCAGCCGGGCAGGTCACGACGATGCAGCCTAAACCTGTAACCTAGTCGATGGACTATACGCCGCACTATCAATTCAGGCATGGTATCCTTGGCCCGAATACGGGACATACAGTATGACCGTTGTTCTTTGCTTAGGTTGTCCATATTCTGGCATATGCCGTGAACATTCTTTAAAGAGCCGTGTGCCTTTTTAAGCCACAGATCATGGCCGCTGAACTACTTTGGGCCAAGATCGTTCACAGGCCTTGGGTCTCATAGAAGGACCTCTTGGCATCTGAGCTAGAGTTGGCCTACAACTGGTTCGCCAATCCCATAAGAGTACTCTGGATTAAACTCTCCGGAAGGTGCATATGCAAGGGCGGTTTCTGGGTGAAGCTTGTGTAGCCGATAAAGGGCGACTGCCGAAGGTTTGGGGCCTAATGAACTCATTATAAAGTTTGAATGCTCCAGATGAGACTTAATTTGTTCTTCGATTATATTGAATCCTTGGTCATTCGAGTAAGCATCTACGTCGAAGAGTTTTACTCCAGGATCACTCCCAAACTCTTTCTTATGCTTCTCAACATTCAAAGACTGATTATAAAATTGGTCGCCCACCTGGATGCCAAGAAAACTAAGTTCGGGTTCGAAGAAGGCAATTAACTGTTTTACTCGATCGAGATCATACCCCGTCAGAATTATTAGCTTAGTCGGTGCGCCCAGCTGTGCTATGCCTGCCAATTTATAAACTAGACGTGGTCTGCCTGGGTCCCGACTAAGCCATTCCGTATTGTAACGTTCTGGTTTTTGATAAACGTAAGCAACTCTTGCACCGACTTCCTCGAGCAAGTCAAGGACTGTCCAAATGGTTTCCCGAGGCATAGTTGTAATATCAACAGTAACTCTTTTTCCAGCCATTTCAGACACTTTTATGGTTTCATATAGCACTTTCCACGATCTGGCTGGATCATTGAAGGACAGTTTATATTCATTCAGTGGCAGGTCTTTTTGTTCACAGAGTTTATTAACTTGTGTCCGGTTTTTTTCCGTTTCCTTAGCATATTCTTCGTAGTAATACATCAGAGCATTTGCTGGAGGCGACTGGTTTATCCATCTTTGAAATCCGAACAGGAAGCGTTCTTCCCAGCTTGCCACCATTATTATAGCACCGCTATAGCTCATCAAACAATCCTCGCTGTTGTTTTTCTTTTTCATCTCTCTCGCTAAACGGTATTTTTCGGTTATCAGTTGCTGCTGCCCATAAGTGACGTGCCTTTAATGACACTCTAGCATGCTGGCCATGTGGATCAAGCCCCCTATCAGGCCAAAGCACCCTATTTGGCACATAGTATATTTCCCTTTTCCCAGAGTCCTTGGCCGAGCTTGTATAAGTATAGAGGATTTGGGCCTTACGCGCAATCTCCAATAGGTGCTCAAGTTCGTGATAGTATTGATAATCAATATCTGAAATTGTGAAGGCTATAGCACGTGGCTCAGACTTGTGTTTTAATAATCGTTCCCTGAAAAGAACGGCCAAGTTATCAAATAATTGATACAGTTGCTTGGCCTGCTCTCGGGAACATCCTTCGATGCTTTTGTCCAACCCTTCCCTGATCCATTCCCACTTTCGCTTGCTCCTATCCAATATCACATTCGTTTGAACGGAATGTGGGATCTCATCAACATGTGTAAACTCTGTTGTTTTAGCATGCTTATCTGATATGACTTTGTCGTACATCCAATAGCACGGTTCCAAAAGATTTCTTATAACGCCTGTAGACAAATGAACTAAAATATCAAATCCTGAATACGGTGCCAAATTAGCTCTTGTGGAGCGCTGTCGGAAATATTCTGCTCGCCCGTACTTGTATACATAATCCGATATCTGTTTTGGTGTACCATTCGGGAACTTCCTTTCGGCCTCTTTTCTAGCTAACTCATTGGATGCCTCGATATCCTTTTCAAAATTAGGGTTGGCAGGGAAAAACTTTTCAGAGGTTTTTGAGACACCTATCTTTATGAGCCTCCGCTGTACGACTTGCCGGGCCAGCTTTCCGAAGTTTGAGTACTGGCTTTGATAGGGCTGCTCCATATCTACCATTGTAAAGTCATGTCCCTCAAGAATCTGCCCCCCGGATGCTGTCAAAAAAGACGGCCGGTATACCTTTGTTGTAGCAACTTTGAAGCTGAATATAGTGTTATCTCTATAAGCAATCCATGAGTTTAACGCTTTGATTTGATGAGGATTCAGATCATGGGCATCATCAAGCATTAAGGCAAAATGAGACTTTTCAAGACTTGGAATCTTTTTAAGACAAGTAACTAGCGGCATCACACCGGCTGAAAATGATATTGCATTCTCATAAAATGCATCTGCTGTTTTGGCATTAATTGCTTTCTGCGCTTTCGTTACCTCCCTTTGCAACATCATCTTCAGGCCCTCAAAAAATGAACGGTCGCTTTGCAACTTCGTGTCCAAAACTAATTCGAGATCCTCCCTAAGCTGAGTCTCATTAGCATCTTCAAGCAACCTTGGGACCTTTGAGAGTGTATTAGCGATTGCATGCATAATAGAGAGGACAAAAAAATGTTCACTAACGACAGACGCCGGAAAATCATCAAGCAACTGATATTCCCTCTTATGAGTTAACGGCGTGTTGCACGGGATATAAACACAAATGAGGTCAAGGCCTATGGGCCGCCTTTCCCTGTCCGCTTTTATCTGCTGCACAGGTAGAGAGTTATAGAGAAGAGTCATTGTCTTTCCAGTACCTCGCTCGCCCACCAAAAAGATATTTCGCCTCGAACGAATAAAGCGTGAATAATTATAATCCTCAATATAGAAATCGAGAATCTGGTCTACCGTAAATTTGTTTGCAGCTTCATATTCAAATGGATTAAAGTAGTCTATCATTTTAAAGACCTCGTCCATAAAAATTTCCGAATTATTTTCATAATCCTCTGCCGCCGTGAAAACCTAATCCGAAAAAATCTCTAATTTTTTCCATAATCCTCTCATGCTGTTAAAAGCTCATCTTTAAACATTCACGGATTTTTTCCACAATGTTCTTTAGCTCGTAAGAGCGATCATACTCGTAAAACCCTTTATGAGTATCCCCGGGCACCACTAGATCTGTAAGCGAAACTTGAACCAAACCTAAATCGTTATGTTGGCCATCTATCCAAAAGTTAAAAGCTACTGTTGTTTTTTTGAATGGAGACAGAAAATCACAATAGTGTTTTGTATACTGCCGTTCTTGATTTAATTTGATGATGCGCTTGTACGTGAAATCAAGAAGCTCACGAAGTTCCTCCTCTTTTTCATTGCTTAGAGAACTATGCTCATCAATGTCTACGTCTATATTATACGTCAAAGCAATACGCTCATTACCTCGGTCAATAGACACATTCGTTATTTTGGCATATTTATGGAAAATCTGGCTGTCGGATGAATACTTATGCTGGCGTTGCATAAAGATAGATGTTCTCTGCGGGCCCTCGGCTAATTCATCAGCAAATCTAAGTATAGCAGCAATTTGACGCAAACTGACGGGCTTGCGATCCAGCTGAGTCGTATCATCCAGATCCCTAAGAGCATCTTTAGATCCATCGCCAGCCTCACAGCAATGAGCTTCTGTGGCCTTTAGTACGATATATTTTTCTTGCTTGTTAGGCTCTGGACCTGGCCGAATATAATCATAAATCTTAGCGATATTAAGCTGGTGTTCTTTTCGATCGAAAACATTTCCAGCGTCATGAAAAAGAATTGAAAGAATCAGGCAGTACAACTCTATGCCCCTGAATTTATGAATGTCTTCTCCCAAGAGTCCCTCAGCATTATCTAGCACATTTGCCACGTGGTCAGGGCCATGGTCGGTAAGCTGTGGCTGGACGGCTTTTATTTCGGGCAATACTTGTTCAACGAGATTCTTTCGGGCCATAGTATATGCCGCAAATTTCTCCTCTCCTTGAACCACTCCTCGCTCTTCAACCAAAGCTTTTTTTGTGATTTCCTCTATTTTACGAAGTTCCCACATAGCTGACGATCATTAGCCTGCAATTCAATATCGTTTTATAATTCTACTACCTGCTCATTTTTACATGGATTTAAGGATAGTTTCGAATACTGCCCTTGCCAGCAAGGGCGGAACCGCGTTGCTTACCTGCTGCTGTTGAAAACCAATTGACCCCTTGAATTCGTACCAATCTGGAAAAGATTGGAGTCTTGCCGCTTCCCGCACTGAAAGCCCGCGGTCTTGCTTCGGATGAATTAACATGTTCTTTCTATAGTTTCCGATGACAACTGACGGGGCATCTTCTCGAAGACGGTAGTATATGCCTGTATGGCACCTGGTGCGGTCGGCGTAATTTTTCATAAGCCTAGTCGGAATATTCTTCCAATTGCCGCCTTGAGGTACGTATTTGTATCGCCGGACTATATGTTGGGCATTTCTTGTCACAAAGTGATTGGGAGACTTCTTTAACCTTCCGCGGATCATCTGAGCATATTCAGATCGGGGTTTGGACTTATATGGCATTGAACTAAATGAAGCACTGTTGGGAAGATCTGGTAAATCGTCTATTGCTTGTCGAACCGTCACGTATTCTGACACTTTAGGCTTTGGCCTGTCAAGGATAATTCCATGTAGCGAGCCAAGGACAAAAAGCCGAGATCGCATTTGCGGCACACCAAAGTCAGCTGCATTAAGAATCCACCACGCAGTCGTGTACCCAGAGCAAAAAAGCTCTTTGAGCAACCGGTTTAGGAAGACACCCTTTTCTGTTTCTTTGATTCCTTTGACGTTCTCAAAAACCACCCAATCTGGCTTCCACAGCTTGACAATTCGCATGAACTCTAGGTAAAGCCAGTTATGAGGATTGTCCAAAGTTCTGGTCCTTTGGTTCGATGTAGAGAAGCCTTGACATGGGGGGCCGCCAAAAAGAATTCCGCTCTTTTCTCTGCTTGAAATCTTGATTTCTCTTACATTCCTTATGTCCTCTACCAGAACCTTTACTGTTGGATGATTGTGACTATAAGTTGCAGCAGCATAGGAATCTGCCTCTATCGCAAGGCGTACATCAACTCCCGCTTGGACTGCACCAAGAGCCATGCCTCCTGCCCCAGCGAATAAATCAATACCAATCATCTAAGCCAACTGATATATTTAATGGTTCTTTGTTTTTTACTTGGTTCAATTTATTTCTCTAGATAAATTCCTTGAAGCTCCCTGTAATTGGAATTCTACTGATTTCAATTTGAAACGTCAAGAGGTTCTGGAAACATCTTTTCATCTTTCTAGTTGCTAGACCTTACTCCTCAGTGCGGAAAAAGAAAAAAGCTTCAGTAGCCAAAAGCCGAAATAATGCCCCTTTGGCGAACTCATGACCCCCAGCTTTTTATCGTGCATCCTTTTGCTCCGCAGGCAATGGTAGCTTGAATCTTATAAAAGGCTTTGCAGTCAATAACCTTTTCGTTCAAAAGATTCGGCTTTATGCTGTGATCGATACAATCTGGATATCGGAGTAGCCCTTGATACCTTATTTTTCTTTCCAGTATTCCTCCAATTTATCTCTGGGGTACAGCCGTATCATGATGATTTTAAAAATATTGGTTACGGCTTCATCAGACCAATCACAAGCTATTCTCTTAAGACGATGACCGATTTCTCTAAATACCCGTTCCAGTGGACATATTTTGTTTGGAGCAATTACCCTTGCCTTCAGCCAGAGTTCAATGTGGCTAAATAGGCGGTCAGAAAGTTTTTAAGACAGGATGCCCCACGCTTGTAGCGCTTTTCATAAAACGTTTTTATCAGTTCTCTGATTTCTGTTTTGCTGGTTTCGTATTTGGTTTTTCCCTGCTCCTTGTTTTGTTCTTTGAGGATCTTAAAATCTCCTTCAGGAAGCTCTATGCCTATTAACTGTTCAACTTTGTCGGTTTCTGGCTGACTGTCTTTTTTCTTTAATCATTCTTCGCAAAGGGCATGATAGAGTTTGACTAACTGTCATACATCTCATGATGCAGTTTGCATAATTAATTAAAGCTCTTAAAAGTAGTTTAGACTTGACCCATAATAATATCTCAAATATAGTTTATATGCCTTAAGGAAGGTTTTGTTATTTGATATTGCTTTCAAGATTATTAATTTGGCATGGCAAAGCGCCTATTTTTAAGTAGATTAATTAATCCAGTATATTATGCATGAACAGGTTTTCCTTGTTGGCTCATTCCACAATCATTTGCTGAATCCTAATCCGCGCTATTTCGCACTCGAGAGGATCATCAGGTCTTGGATGTGCAAAACTCAGGATGCAGAACAATAAGATTTGAGAATAAGGGTGAAGCTAGAGTACGCCCTAATCTGTTTATTTTTGGCAGTTCATACGAAATATTGAATTTGGCACAAATTAAGAGGGTAACGAGTAAGCGGTCATTGCGGTTATGACTTCATCTGAGAAAAACATGAGAATATTGCTAATCAATCTACCGTCAGAGCGTGGAAAAAGGGCACATTTTGGACGTCTTTCCTTTCAAAGAGGGACAAATTATGGCATCCTCGCGATCGGATCTATTCTGAAAGAATACGGCCACCACGTGCAACTTTTCGATCCACAGCTTTGGCAAAATGTTGAGCAAAAAGAACATCAATATCAAAAAATATTGCTATCCGACCGTTGGGATGTGATTGGATTCTCTTGCCTTACGGGGTTTTCATATCCTTATTTGTTAAAGTGGGCACGAATTGCAAGAAGGTTGCTACCCAAGGCTAACTTGATTGCTGGTGGCCAGCATCATGTAGGAGAAATCCCTGCTAGGGCCTTGGAAGAGTGCAGTGCTCTAGATGCAGTTGTTTGCGGGGAAGGCGAGCTACCCATGCTACAAATTCTGAAGACGCTAGATGATGGCGAGCCAATTACCCAAATTCCTAGTGTAGTAACGCGCGAAATGCCACTTCCTAGATACTCGAATAGCGAACTCACAACGTTACCAACATTAGACTATTCTATATATCCAGAGCTTAAGGAATTTCCAGCAAGCGTTGAGTTTGCGAGAGGGTGTCCTTTTGGATGTTCTTTCTGCGTCTCAACCAACATTAGTTTCCGAAGGCGTTCGCCTAAAAGTCTTTCGACTGAAATTAAATCTGTATGTGAATCATACAATACAGATTCATTACCCATGTATCTTGAAACTCCGGTTTTTTTGGCTTCACATAAATATCTTATGGGATTGCATTCAATGTTTTCAAAAATGGGAATCAGCCCGATTTGGCGGACCGAAACTCGTGTTGATGTAATTCCACCCAGTTACGTGTCACTTTTATGGGATTGTGGTCTGCGCATTATCGATCTTGGACTTGAAACTGCTTCGCCTTACATGCTTAGATTAATGAATAAAACTCCCAATCCTAATAGGTACTTATCAAAAGCCTCGAAGTTATTAAAAGCTCTAAGGAGAAAAGGAATTTTTGCCAAAGTTAATATTTTATTTTATGCTGGAGAATCTCCTGATACCATATCAGAAACCAAAGCTTTTTTAGATGCGCATCGTGATACCATAGGAGCAATTTCAGCATATCCTCTAATGATGTATCCGGGAATAGAAGGAATGGACAGAATGCAACAGATTATTGCTGGGTCTGGTGGATCCTTGGTTGAAGATGAAGTATGGCTTCGCCGCCACTTAACTCCAGTAAATGTCAGCCGTTACTACACATATTTTGATATTATGGAAATCGCTCATGATTGGGAACAAGAATTCCAGACCGCCGAAGAATATTACTATCAGCGCAGGTTTGGATATTTTGCACCAGGGGTCAGCTACAAAGATTTTATCAAGCAGGTTTTGGAGGCCGGTGTCCAATCATTTCCTTTTGGTCTTGCTCGTGAAAGTCACGAACCTGCTGTCCACACCAACTTTAGCATTAGCCAGTGAGGAGCTAAGCAATGCCAGACGAACACACGTCTCAAAAAGATGTTCAAGTAATTTGTTCATCGTGCCAACGTCCAGTTTCAGAGTATGAAACATACCTTCTAAGGCCTGGGGTTTCAGTTTGTTTTGATTGTATATCTAATGGTAATTTCAGTGGGAGAATTTTTTTCGATGTAGTCTATCTTATAAAATTACGGCTTAAACAATCAACTGATGCGTTAAAAAAACGAGTTGTTCGGAAAAATAATGAAGTCGGATGGTACCATTATCTTGATGAAAAAAAAATTGGAATAAGTAGTTCGGCGTATGCGGTAGGGCTTTTGAGTCGTACAAGCCCAACTTATCCTGATCTGCGGACAGCTGCTGATACGGTCTTAAAGCGTTTTGTGGAGGACTCAACAGGTACAACACCTGTTGGTGGATGGCCAATGGCTTCAATACCAGATGTTATCTTGGCAGAACCGACCTGCTACTGCCTCTATCAGCTATTTGAATCTGGTTATTTAGGGCTGAATTCCCCTGAAGCCATCAAAGCTGCCCACTGGTTAGTTAGCCAGCAAAAGGAAGATTCATCTTGGGGACCCCGAAAAGAAATTCGGGCTTTTATATACGTAACATCTTTAGTCATTCACACCCTTGCAGTATTACAAGCCCGAGAACCTCTGGAGCTTGATTTTGTTGCAAAACCTCTAAAAGATGCAATAACCTGGCTTTGTGAAGCAAATAATCCAACAGATGGGGGCTGGGGAAGAGAATTCAAGGACGGAAATAGCGATCCATGGGATACAGCTCATGCTTTGTTGGCTCTACTTTCTGTGGGAAACGAAAATTCTAGAAATCTGGTAGAAAGAGGGATTAGTTACCTCATAGAAAATCCTAATCAGTGGTCCAATACACTTACAATGGTCTATGAAGTCAACGGCCGACGTGCAACTTACATATTTCATCCAAAACCCATCGTATTAACTACTCTTCTTCGATCAGGGTTGAGTCCTTATCTTCCTGTGATGTTGAGAGCCATTTTTGAAATTGTCAAAGCACAAGATCCTAATACAGGTTTATGGCGTTATCCGGGAGATGCACGAGGCACAATTTTTGAACTTTGTCATAATGCAACATGCCTGATGGAATTCATAAGCCGAGCTAGTTCTATGGGTTCGATGTTAGAGATCCACCATAGCGTTAATAAAGTTGAACAGGCGGTGAATGAAATCGAAACAAAATTAGTCAAGATTGATAATCAGGTAAGAGCTACTCATTCGAGTATTATGGAAACAAACAAACTGCAGAAAAAGATGAATTACTCCGATCAACTTAACGATATGAATCGGCACATAAAAATTATATACATTTTACTTATCCAAGGAGTGTATTGGTATCTCGTATTGAATTATCCCATTCCTCAGAACTACCTCATTCCTCCACTATCTGTAGCAGGCCAAATTTTTATTTCAGTAATCATAACTCTTATGATCATTGCCTTTTGGCACAAAACAAAAGGAAGCCTTCAAAAATTCCTAAAATACACTATTATTACAGCTCTTTTGATAACTGCAGGCGTAATATTATATGGTGCTTATTCACAGTTAATAAACTTAGGCTTCACAGTTTTAGTTGCTGCTGTACAGTTGTTAGTCAGCATACTGTTTAAAAATCAGAAGTCGAAAGCTAACTAAAAAAGCTTTGATGGAGCTTTTGATTTTGCGAACCATCACCATCAAAATCACCGAATATTGAAACTAGATATCGAACTTACCCAGATTTGTATAAATGACCTGAATTATTTCCGAAAATACGATTTCGGGCGACTGCATACCGTTTATTATGGGTATTTGAGATTTCTTAGCTAAATCAACATATTTCTGCCGTACCTTTTTTAAAAATGGTAAACTATACTGTATTGGTTCCTCCTCTATTTGGCCACGTCGCCACGCTTCATCAGGGGCAATATCTATTAAAATAATAAGATCTGGAGACCTAACTAAGGCATTAAGTGCAAGAATGAATTTGGAATCAAGACCCTCGACACCTTGATATGCAAGCGATGAAAGAACCCACCGATCCGCAAGAACATTGACATTTGACTTTAATGAAGGTTCAACCTCGACTTGAAACCTGTACAATCGATCTGCGGCAAAGAGCATAGCTTTTATTGCCGCTGTAAACGTTGAACATCCTAGATTGGCACGAATAAAAGGGCCAATTGGTGTTGTTAGTTCACTTGATATAAGATTTAGAATCCCTTGTGAATTGAGCCAGTTACTTATTTTCAATATTTGGGTAGTTTTTCCAGCTTTATCTACGCCTTCAATTACAATCAGTTTACCGTCCATGTTGTCGCAATTTGACCTTGGCAAAAGAGAGAATTTGGACTGTGAATTTAAGTCCCGGTGTATGGCATTCCCGATCAAGCGAGACACAACTGTTAGAAGGGATTGCTGCCCGATCATATAGTGGCCACTCTAAATTATTTCAAAAGCCATCTTCCTATTCTAAGTTCCCTCCAAAAAACTCCCGAATCTCATCCATTCTACCGCAACTGTATTTTCCTTCCGGACATTTTCCTGTCATAAAGCATGCAGGGCCATATTCTGCGAACAATTTAGGAGCAACCTTTCGGAGTTTTTTTAACATATCAATAGCTATATTTCTGATTTCCCATTGTGCTCTATTGCATGATCTTAATTGGATAAAATGATATAATTCTCTTCCATTCATAGTTGTAATGATGTCAAGTACATTGCCGCTCAGATATAAATATACAAGGTCTTCCTTCAGAACCCCTATTTCTCTAAAATCATTAAAGGCAGCTTTATTTCTCCTCCAGACTTCATTATATCTCTCCAGATAACCTTTTGTCCCTCTTATTGTATCAGGTATTGAATATTCCTCGCTCTTACCAAATTCGGTAAAAGAAGGAACTATTATTGAATGAATTCTATGCCTTACTATGTGAGTAAGCCCAGCTAAAGAAATGCCGTTTATTCTAAAGGTGAAATTTGCCTGTTCTAACTCCCTTTTCCTTCTATCTCGCATTATAATCTTCAGGACTTCATCAAAAATGTTTCGATCTTTCGCGATTATTTCCTTTGCCATATATGTCTTGCATCCCGTATTGCTTGCTATAGCTGAAATCACCACTATTTCTTCAGGTTCTTTAGTATAGGAAATTAGTTCAGTTAGATGGGTAGTTGCTTTTTCTTTAATAAGTTTTTGTTCAAACAGTTTTCTCAGTCGCTCTTCTTTATCTTCACTCCCACTTTCTACAGTTTCTAAAAGGTCAAAAACATCAGGGAATATCGATTTAGCCTGTTCTAACAGACTTTTTCCAATATTTTTTATTTCGGGAAATCTTCTTCCTCTCCCATAAATAGCTGAGTAAATAATATGCAGCAATTCCCTTGCATTTACACTACAATAGAAATTGCTTCGGTAGCTGTATGGGAGAATAAACCTTGCATCTTCTTTTGGAATACCATTTTGTACAAAATAGCTGTATTCACTGAATAGATAATTCATATGATTGTTGTACTCTCTTAAAAGTTTTTCTTTCTTATTCTCTGCTACATTTTTTGAGAATCTGAACTCAGGCTGATAATAGCCCATATTGCTGAAGTCTACATATCTTCTTGATTTTACTGTAAACGAGGCTAATCTAAATTCAATAATGAACTCTTCTAAAAAAACGGACACATTTTCAAAAGCAATTGTGAAATATGCATGTTCAATAAAGGACTTATGTCCCGAGCTTAAGACTTTGGATATTAAATTCCCTATATTATCATCATTTGTCTTTTCATAGATTTCCGTGGCTGTCCCCAGGGTTGTGGAGATTCTAGCTGCTGCTGCACATGTCTTTTTTGGCTCTGGTGAGTAAGTTAATATTATAGCTTTTGATTTTTCCATTTTTAATAACCCTTCATAACAACCTACCCAATGTGAGCATCTCAGCTCAGCTAAAATCTTTCCTCAGAATTCGTCCTGGAAATGAGCCATGTAAATTTAAAAGCATAAGTCAAGTTAACTAGTTAGAGGGTATACATCAAAAAGATGATGACGGAAAATGGCACAGGATCATTTCCAGTATTAAACGTTTGACTCTCTAAACCAAAAGCCGTTATATTGATTTCAGCACTATCAACAAATTTGAGAAGGGACCATTCTGGGAGATAAGTATTATTGATCTCTTATTCAATTTAATATATTTTTGGTTATTTTCCACCAAATATATAACTTAGACTGTAAAGTGGTCAACTGAAAATTTTTGGGAGCGTGGAATTCGGGTTAGGAGTTTTCATTTCATAGGTGAAAAGTCCCGAGGTAATCTAAAGAGACCTTGCTGGGCTTAAGATTTTAATTTGACAAAAATTACTATCCTCTGCAACATTATTGACGGATCAGCATTCAGTAAAACCAATTATAATGATTGAGGGAAAAGGCCAGAGGATAAATGAAACTGAGATGGCCAAGCTGGATTTAAAGGATATGGACTTGGAGGAGACCAAGGAGTGGGTAGAAAAACGCGGGCTTGAACCCTACCGGGCTGAACAGATTAGACAGTGGATATTCGGCTGCCAAACCGATTCATTCGAGGAAATGACCAATATCTCTAAGGAGTTAAGGAATTATCTCAGCTCAAATGCCATTATAAGCCAGCTAAAAATAGCTAAAACCGAGGTCTCTCTTGATGGCACGAAAAAATTCTTGTTTGAACTTGAGGATGGCAACAGTATTGAGTCCGTGCTTATTCCTGAGAGGAACCATTATACAATTTGCATATCGTCCCAGGTTGGTTGTGCCATGGGATGTAAGTTTTGCCTAACTGCCAGACAAGGCTTCACCCGGAACCTGAAGAGCTCAGAGATAATAGACCAGGTCATCCAGATCAGACAATCAATGGATCAACCAGATAAACTTAAAAACATCGTCTTGATGGGTATGGGTGAGCCATTGGAAAATTACGCGGCTGTAAAAAAGGCAGTAAAAAATATAATTTCTCCAGATGGCCTGAATTTTTCCCGCCGCCGGGTGACTCTTTCTACTTGTGGTCTTGTGCCTGAGATAGAAAAACTCGGGAGAGAACTTTCTATCAATCTGGCTGTTTCTCTTAATGCTGCCGATGATAAAACCAGGAACCTCCTTATGCCCATTAACAGTAGATATCCTTTAAAGCAATTAATAGACACCCTGACCCGCTTCCCTCTACCAAGGGGGAGGAGAATTACATTTGAATACATCCTTATTAAGGATATTAATGATAGGCTTAGTGATGCTACAAACTTGGCAAGACTCCTAAAAAATATCAGGGCAAAGATAAACCTTATTCCATTCAATCGCTATAATGGGAGTCCCTTTGATGCACCTGATGAGGGCAATATTGTCGCCTTTCAGGGAGAACTAATCAGAAAAAACTACACTGTTACGATCAGAAAAAGCAAGGGGAGTGACATCTCTGCCGCTTGCGGGCAATTGATAACAGGCCTTTAAGGCGTCGCTGAATATCTCTCCAGCAAAGAATCTTTCGCTTTTCTCCTGTCTCTTTTTTGGGCATTGGGATTAACGGCTTTGCCATGTCTCCTTATTAAATAGATAATTTGTCAAAATAAAAGATTCTGCTCCCTTTTAATCAAATACGAAATAACAATCTAAAACCCTGTCTTTGATCCAATCGTGTTAGCCCTGCACTTTTAGCCCATTGCAGGGCCGCTGAATACTCCTTTGTAGAGATCCTTTGATTAATATATTCATCTTGATATGCTGTACCACATGGTCTGTATTGATCCATAACATTTATATAAGTATTGGCAGATATCTCTTTAGAGAGAAATTCCATAACATCCTTTGTGCCGGCAATCCCATTAGGCATTACAAGATGTCTCACCAGGAGGCCTCTCTCAGCTATACCATTCTTGTCTATTTTTAAATCACCAACCTGGGTATGCATCTCTTTAAATGCCTTAACTGCCATTTCTCTATAATCTGGCGCATTGGAGTATCTGTCTGCCCATTTTTGATCCCAGAACTTAAAATCAGGCATATAGATATCAATTATTCCATTCAGGAGCTTAAGGGTCTCTACCCTCTCATATCCGCCACAATTATAGACTATTGGCACAGTAAGACCATTCTCTACAGCCAGTAAAAGGGCCTCCAGTATCTGGGGTACAACATGGGTAGGGGTAACCAGGTTTATGTTATGACAACCCCTTCTTTGCAACTCTAACATTATTGCTGCTAAATCCTTTGCTTCCAGTTCTGCTCCCTCACCCAGATGGCTTATCTCATAGTTCTGACAGAAGGAGCAGCGGAGATTGCAAAAGGCAAAAAAGATGGTCCCTGAACCAAATCTTCCAACCAGTGGTGATTCCTCTCCAAAATGGGCATTATAGCTTGCAACCTTTGCCCTTCTACCAGTTTTGCAGAAACCTTTTTCATTGCTCAAACGGTCAACTTCACACTGTCTGGGGCAAAGACGACATTCCTTGAGCAATTCAGTAGCCTCTTCTATCCTTTTTAATAGTTGACCTTCTTTGTGTAATTGAAGATAAGATGGCTCAAACATGATGGCAATCGTTCAACGCTTGAAAGTGAACTAAAGTGAGCTAAAGTTCAAAGTGCCTAAAGTTATTAAGCGAATTAAATCAAACTAACGAAGCTTGGACTTCCCGCCCCGTATCCCGACTTTCCCCGCAGGGGTCCCGACCCCAGCGGGACGGGGCGGGAGATGGGCAAACCGACGAGGCAGGAAGGCAGTAAAGAAATCCTAAATTCTAATACCCCGCTTGCGGGGAAAAAATTCCAACCCGCCAGCTTTGCCTGAGCGAGAGCGATGGCGGGCAGGTGACAAAAATCCCAATGCTTTAAACCAAGAATCCTTCGCCTAGAGTAAATCAACTTTTGGCTGTTTCGCATTTCAAAATCAGAGTTTGATTTCAGCACAAAAACCCTGGCCCAGAACTGGCCTTTAGACTTAATAAGCTGATCCGAGCACGTAGCTTCCTATAGACTTGGCAGGCTGATTATAGCACGAAGCGCCAAGGCGGGCTTGACAAAAATTTTAAAATTTTAACTTATATAGACAGCTATTTTCATTTGTCATTTGTGCCCACATCACTTATCTGTATTCTCAAGTTTTTTTTGCTCTCTCATTCTCCTTTTTATTTCTTTTTCAAAGGCCCTATCATTAGGCCTGTAGAATATCTTTCCCCTGATTTTTTCAGGGAGATACTCCTGTTTTATTCGGTTTTCTGGGTAATCATGAGGATAAATATAGCCTTTAGAATAACCCATCTCTTTCATTAGTTTTGTTGGGGCATTCCTTAGATGTAAAGGCACTGGTTGAGGACCTGATTCCTCGATCTCTCTTTTTACGGATTTTTCTGCTACGTAGAGTGCGTTGCTCTTTGGTGCTGTGGCTAAATAAACGACTGCCTGGGCAAGAGAGAGCTTTGCTTCTGGCGGACCTACCTTTTCCCAGGCCTGATAGGCAGTGAGGGCTATCTCAAGGGCATTGGGGTCAGCCAAGCCAATATCCTCAGAGGCAAATCGAATGAGCCGTCTACCTATATAAAGTGGGTCCTCCCCTGCTTCCAGCATTCTATAGAGCCAGTAGATAGAGCCCTGGGGGTCACTCCCCCTCATGCTTTTATGAAGTGCCGATATAAGGTTGTAATGTTCCTCTCCATTCTTGTCATATAAGAGAGGTTTTTTATTCAGGGCAGCAGCAACAGTAGCTATATTTAATAACCTGTTATCATTCTTGTCTGGGTGAACAAAATAACTGGCGGACTCCAGATTATTAAGGGCTGTCCGGGCATCTCCGTGGGAGATGTTGATGATATATTGCAAGGCAACTTCTTCGATCTCAATATGTAGATCTCCGAGACCTCTCTTTTTATCTTCAATGGCCCTATTCAAAATTATGGCCATATCTTTGAACTCTAATGGTTTTAAGGTCATAACCCTGGTTCTTGAAAGTAGTGGTGGAATAATTTCAAATGAGGGATTCTGGGTTGTAGCTCCAAATAGAATGATCAGGCCGCTTTCCACATGGGGCAGAAATGCATCCTGCTGGGCCTTATTAAAGCGATGGATCTCATCAACAAAGAGGATAGTTGGTTTTAGCTCATATCTATAAGTCCTTTTTGCTGAATCAATTATTTCTCTTAACTCCTTCACCCCGGATAGCACTGCCGAAAATGATTCAAAAGGGCAATTACTGTATTTTGCTATCAATCTTGCAATTGTTGTTTTGCCTGAACCTGGTGGTCCCCAGAATATTATGGAAAATAGATTGCCTGTCTCAAGCGACCTTCTTAATGGACTTGATGGACCGAGAATGTGATCCTGACCCAAGACCTCTTCAATCCTTTCTGGTCTCATCCTCATGGCTAAGGGGGTGATTTTAAATTGCATTTTCTACAAGTTCTAAAGTTTTATCCATAAAAAATGGTTTGCTCATGATGAGATCCACACCAGATTCTTTTAACTCCTTTGTATCCAGCTCTTTTTCCCATCCTTTAATTAGTATAATCGGTATTTTTTGACTGATTTTCTTGATTTTTTTTGCTACATCCAATCCACCTATACCGGGCAGGTGACCATCAATCATAATCAGATCAAACTTTCCCTTCCCCTTTTTAAATTTCCTTATTCCGTCAAAACCCACAGAACAGGTAACCACCTTATGACCTTTAGTTCTCAATATCCTGGCCAGAATATTCCTGGCTATATGTTCATAGACAATAACAAGGATGGTGGCCACCTTTGTCCTACTTCTTGCTACTTCTTTCATTAGTAGTTCAAATTTTGGAAAAATAATATGGTTTTCAACATATTATCAATTATCCATTGCAATCCACTGGCAAACATGGTTTCGTGGTGGTTTTTTTAGGGAGGCTTTCTTTTATCTAAAAAAGCTTGAAGCTATCTTTTCTTTACCTTATGATAACCCCAGAGTTTGTCAAATCGTTTATTTGTGTATTAGTGAAGTGTGTTATTTTCACTGTTTGATTAGTTAAATGGTTGGCACATCCTGAGTTTCACCAATTAACAAATAGACCAGAAAATAAATAAAATTTAATCTATCCGATTCAATAAAATTCGTCAAACATATATGTCAAAGAAAAAAGAAAATAAATCCATAAAAAAAGACCAATCCCCTTTTGTTCACTTACACATTCACACTGAATTCAGCCTGCTTGATGGGGCTATCAGGATAAATAGAATGTTAAAAAAAGCTGCCAGTCTCGGCATGGAGTCGGTGGCAATAACTGATCATGGGAACATGTTTGGGGCAGTAGAGTTTTACTCACAGGCTATTAAAGCCGGTATTCAACCTATCATCGGTTGCGAGGCATATATAGCCCCTACCAGCAGGAAAGATAAGTCACCCTCACCTGATGGTCAGCCAAATGCATATCACCTGGTTCTTCTTGTTATGGATGAAACAGGTTACAGGAATTTGAGCAGGCTTGTCACATTGGGTAATCTTGAGGGTTTTTATTATCATCCAAGGATAGATATGGAGATCTTAAGGAAATATAATGCAGGATTAATCGCCTTTTCGGCATGCCTCAAGGGCCATGTTCCCTATTATCTGAGGATTGGAAGGTTGGAAGATGCCAAAAGACATGCACTTGAGCTGGCATCAATATTTGACAATGACCGGTTTTATTTAGAGGTAATGGCCAATAAGATGCCTGAACAGATTCCTGTTAACAGGTCTTTAAAAAAGTTAGCCCAGGAATTGTCTCTCCCCTTGGTTGCCACAAATGACTGTCATTATTTAAATAAAGAGGATGCTGAAGCCCATGATATCCTCTTATGCATCCAGACAGGTAAAAGTGTTGATGACGCAGACAGGTTAAAATTTTCTGCTAATGAGTTTTATTTTAAAACTGGGGCAGAAATGGCCCTTGATTTAGATGAGTTTCCCGAAGCCCTAGATAATACCCTGAACATAGCTAAACGCTGCCACTATGAGATGAAATTTGGCCAGTATAAATACCCTGTTTTTCAGGTGCCAGGGGATATTAGTCTGGAGGAAAAATTAGAGAAAGATGCCAGAGAAGGCCTGGAAAAGAGATTGGCTCAGAAAGAGGCCCTTGATGGATCATTATCCTCTGAATCAAGAAAGGAATATGAGGAGAGACTGACCTATGAGCTTAAAACCATTATGGAAATGGGCTTTGCAGGTTATTTCTTGATAGTGGCAGATTTCATAGACTATGCAAGGCAGTCAGGTATTCCTGTTGGTCCAGGTAGGGGATCGGCTGCCGGCTCCCTCACTGCTTATGCACTCAAAATTACGGATATTGATCCAATCAAATATGGCCTCCTGTTTGAGCGTTTCCTGAACCCTGGTCGAATAAGCATGCCTGATATTGATATAGATTTTTGCATCAAGAACAGGGATAGAGTCATTGATTATGTCAGTGAGAAATATGGAAGAGAAAACGTCTCCCAGATAATAACCTTTGGCACAATGAAGGCCCGAGCTGTCATAAGAGATGTCGGCCGCTCTATCAATATATCTTATGCAGAGGCAGATAGAATTGCCAAACTTATTCCAGAGGGCATTAATATTACCTTAGATGAGGCAATAGAGGCAGAGCCACAGCTAAAGGCCATGGAAGAAGGAACGGATGATGAGAGAAGACTTTTAAGAATTAGCAGGTCCTTAGAAGGCTTAACCAGACATGCCTCCACCCATGCCTCCGGAATAGTCATATCTGATAAGCCTTTGGTCGAATATCTACCCTTGTTTAGGGGACCAAATGGAGAGGTCATGACCCAGTATACCATGGATCAGGTAGCCCAGCTCGGGCTGATCAAATTTGATTTTTTAGGGCTTAAGACCCTGACTGTTATCCAGGAAACTTTGGACCTTATAAAAGGGACAACTGGCCAGGTTGTTAATTTAGATGAAATTGAAATAGGGGATGATGAAACATTTAGATTGACCAGTGAGGGTAAAACCACTGGGGTATTTCAACTGGAAAGTTCTGGCATGAAAGAGCTCCTTAGGAACCTTAAGCCAGGTGTGTTTGAGGATATAGTTGCATCAGTTGCCCTTTATCGGCCGGGCCCCTTGGGTAGCAATATGGTTGATGATTTTATTAAAAGAAAGCATGGCGAAATCAAAATGACATATCTCTTGCCTCAATTGGAAGAGATCCTGGCTGAGACATATGGGGTTATTGTTTATCAGGAGCAGGTTATGCGAATCGCCCAGGTACTTGCCAACTATACCCTTGCAGAGGCGGACCTATTGCGAAAGGCCATCAGTAAAAAGAATCCTAAGGAGATGGCACGGCAAAAAGAACGTTTTTTGGCAGGCACAACCCAGAATAGATTAGATAATAATAAGGCAGAGCATGTTTATGAATTGATAGAAAAATTTGGAGGCTATGGCTTCAATAAATCCCATTCAGTAGCCTATGCTATGATAGCTTATCAGACTGCCTATCTCAAGGCCCATTATCCGGTGCAGTTCATGGCAGCATTGCTCACAGAAGATATGGGAAGCCAGGACAAAACCATTAAAAATATTGCCGAGTGCAAAGAAATGGGTATACCTATACTTCCTCCTGATATCAACGAGAGTCAGGTAGATTTTGCTGTTGTCGGCGAAAGTATTCGCTTTGGTCTGGCTGCAGTAAAGAATGTTGGTGTTAAGGCTGTAGAGGCGATTGTTCATGAGAGAGAAAGGGAAGAACCCTTTAAATCGCTTACAGAGTTTTGTAAAAGGGTAGATAAAACAAAGGTAAATAAGAGGGTGTTAGAGGGCTTGATCCAGTGTGGTGCCTTTGATTTTACAGGTGTCTTTAGATCGAGACTTTTTGCATCACTGAACGATGCACTCGCTTTTGGAGGGATTAGTGAAGACCCAAATCAGCTAAATATGTTTGACCTTTTTCCATCCAGGGAAGAAGGTGAAACAGTTGAGTTCAAAGATATTGATGAATGGGTGGATGATGAAAAGTTAAGGAGAGAAAAGGAATCTCTCGGGTTTTATATTACCGGCCATCCCTTGGATAGATTTACAGATGTGATAAGCAAGTTTGCAACTACAACAACACAGGGCCTCGTTGCAATTAAGGATAAATCAGTAGTCAGGTTGGCCGGGCTTGTTAACAGTATGCGGATAAAGAGGACAAGAAGAGGGGAAAAGATGGCAGTCATTAATGTGGAGGACAAAAAAGGCTTCACTGAGGTTGTGGTGTTTCCAGATGTCTTTGCACGATGTGCCACCTTATTGAATGATGACAGGCCCCTCTTAATAACAGGAGAGGCCGAGGTTGGAGATAACCTGGTAAAGATCAGGGCCCAAGAGATAGTTGCCCTGGAAACAGTAAAACAGAAATCAATTAAGTCTATTCTAATACCCATTTCACAGGAGGGTCTTACCCGCTCCAGCCTGATGAAGTTAAGGGATATTGTCTTTAGATATCCAGGAGAATGCCAGCTTAAATTTAAGATTACTCTTGATGGAGACAAAAAGGCAACTGTAGTAACCCATAATCGCTATAGCGTTATGCCAGAAGAGAATTTAATCGAAGAGATTGAGTCTTTGGTAGGAGCTAAGGTGATATTTGAAGTATAGTCTATGAAAATCAGAATCACAAACAGATATATAATAAGTCTTCTCTCCTATATGGCAATATTTATTTTAAGGCTAATCCTCTTTACATGTAGAGTTCAGTATATAAATAAGAAATATATAGACGAATTTCTCCTTGGAGATAAAAAGGTTGTTATAACTACCTGGCATAGATGCGCCATCTATTTCCTTTTTAAATATGGCTTTCTTCATCCCATGGTTCTTTTCTCTTTAAGTAAGGATGGAGATTTGTTCGCTGATTTTGCCAAAAAATTAGGTATTATTCCAGCCAGGGGTTCATCAACCAGGGGAGGGAAGGAAGGCTCCGAACAAATGGTTGAATTCTTAAATACCGGGGGCAGGGTTGTAGCCACTGTTGCTGATGGTCCACAGGGGCCTGCATTTAGGGCCAAACCGGGACTTGTCAGAATTGCCCAGAAATCAGGTGTACATCTTATGCCCCTGACCTGGTCTGCCAACAAGGTATGGATGTTTGTAAATGCATGGGATAAGGCGATAATCCCAAGACCATTCTCAAAGATAGTTATCTATGCATCAGAACCATGCCTTATTCCCAAGGAGGCCAAGGGTGAGGAATTTGATATATATGTGAAAGAAACGGAGAGAACCTTAAATGTCATGACCCGGCATGTTGATACAAAGGTTGATCATCATGATCCTAATATGGAACTCCTGAAAAAAGAAGAGGGGTTTTCCGGTAACCAGGAACAAGGAACCTGAAACAAGGAATGAGGAAATGGAACGAAAAATACAAAGTCTAGCAAGCTTGGGCACAAAGAATTTCACTGTATATCTGGATGAAGTGAGCCTAAGAAATGGAAGGATAAGCAAGAGGATTTGCATTGATCATCCACAGGCCGCAGCTATAGTCCCCTTTGTCTCAGATAATGAGATTATCATGGTTAGGCAATACAGGTATGCCTTAGGAAGGGAAACACTTGAGATCCCTGCAGGTAAGATCGATGAGGGTGAGAGCCCAGAGGAATGTATAAAAAGAGAGTTGGTGGAGGAGACAGGCTTTGAGGCAAAATTTATCAAATGGCTATATACCTATGCCCCTTCTGTTGGATACTCCAATGAGCTTATCCACCTCTATTTAGGTAGGGATCTAAAGAAGTTAGAAAAAAAGATTGACGAGAATGAGATATCATCCCTGGAGATCTTGACCCTTGAAGATGTGTTAGGGATGATTAGAAATCAAAAGATAATTGATAGTAAGACGGTTATAGCCCTGGCCTTTATTCGGTCTCTAATTTAATTGTATAGGGATTTCCTTTTTAAGTACTTGTAAGGGCGGCATTTATCCGCCAAAGGGCTATGGCGGATTAATGACGTCCCGCAAAGCGGGATTCGACCTGCCCGCCATCTGGCAGGCGGGTAAATCGAACCCCTACAGTTTCGCACCGAAGGTGCGCTATGTTCAGCCTATTTCTTCTCTTCCTTTGGAATCTTATCAGGAGGGTAAATATATTTAATATCTATATCATAGGTCCAGGGAAGTCCCCACCACTGCCAGCCATAGAAACGGCGATTATTATAGGTAGGGATCTTGTTTCTTTTAGCTAATTGCCTATAAAATTTATGTTTGTTTTCATCTTCGAAACATGGAAAAAGTGGCCCTTCAAATCCATCCTTTACGTTGTAGACATTTTTAAAACCGTTCTTAATAAGCTCCCTGGCTGCTAAAATGCTTCTGATGCCATCTCTGCATATTATAAGGAGATTGTTGGTTTTTTGAAATTTCTTGCTTATCTCTTCCATAAAAGATTTATTTTTATCATTGAATTGATATATCCAGCTCTCTCCTTTTTTTGCAAGTTTGTTAGTCAAAAAAAAGTAAGGAAATAGGTAGGCCATTGGTGGATGACCTATAAATTGATACTCTGTCCTTGTTCTAACATCGATCAGATATGTATTGGGAACAGTATTGAGCATGTCATAGGCCTCAATGGATAAGATATCCTTGGGTTCTTGCGCTGCGGCGGGTAACTGAAAGAAGGTAGTTAAACAAATGAAAGATCCTAACAAGATAAAAACCAGCTTATTCATATTAATCAACTTTCTCCTTAGCTATTTCAACCCAACTCATGTTAGGTTACGATTGAATTAATCAAAGTTGTCTTTGTTTGTCAATAAAAAATCATAAAAAATCTTCACTGTTTTTAATTGATCTTACTTTTTGTGTTTGTTGGGTTGCTCACTTGAAATTGAGGGATTGAGGAACTTAGGAATTATTACAACCTTGGCTCACTTTGAGGTTATTGAGATAGAAAGGAGAAATTGTGACACCAAATAAGGTATTTTTTTCCGATTTAAGGTCTACACCAAGGGAAAATATATTAGAAAAGCTAACTCGACTTTTAAATGAAGCAGGTATAGATAAAAAGGTAAGGCCGCGAAATCTGGTAGCTATCAAGCTTCATTTTGGCGAGAAAGGCAATACCAGCTTTATCAGGCCTATATTTATTCGCCGAATAGTAGACAGAATAAAGGAATTAGGTGGTTTCCCCTTCCTGACTGACACCAATACCCTCTATAAGGGTTCAAGGAGTCACAGTGTTTCTCATATATTGACTGCCATAGAAAATGGCTTTGCCTATTCCGTAGTTAATGCCCCCATTATTATTGCTGATGGCTTGAGAGGTTTATCTTCGGTTAAGGTAAAGATAGATCAGGAAATTTTTAAGCAGGTAGATATAGGCAAAGACATAATAGAGGCAGATGTATTAATAGGTGTTTCCCATTTCAAGGGACATGAGCTCACAGGTTTTGGAGGAACAATCAAAAATATAGGTATGGGTTGTGCATCCAGGTATGGAAAGCTTAAACAACACTCTGATCTTTCACCTAAGATAAATAAGAAGAAATGCACTGGCTGTGGTGAGTGTGCTACATATTGTGCCCAAGAGGCCATTTCTATTAAGGAAGAAAAGGCAGTTATGGATCCTGAAAGGTGTATCGGCTGTGGTGGATGCATTGTTATCTGCCCCGATTCAGCAATCAATGTTCGATGGAGCAAGGATATTCCTCTGTTACAGAAAAAGATGGTAGAATATGCCTTTGGAGTCCTTAAAGAAAAGGAGGGAAGCGTACTCTTCATTAACTTCCTAACCCAGATATCACCAACCTGTGACTGCAACCAATACACCGATGCATCAATAGTACCGGATGTTGGTATCATTGCCTCGACTGACCCAGTAGCCATTGATCAGGCCTCAGCCGATATGGTTAACCAGCAGACTGTTTTAAGTGGTTCATCCCTTAAGGTAAATACCAGGCCGGGGGAGGATAAATTTCAGGGCCTTTTCCCTGACATAGATTGGGGATTTCAACTCGATTATGCCCAGAAGATAGGCTTGGGGACACGTAATTATGAATTGATAAAGATCTAGCGAAGCTTCGCCTCAAACCGACGAGGTGTTAACAACATAAATTGAGCGAAGCTTCTAATTGCAAAATTAAAAATGCAAAGTGCAAAAGTCAAAATTACTTTTTCTTACGGGTTTGTGAAGGCAATCTCCTGCCTTTCATTTTGCATTGGACGTCTTCAAAAACCCTGGCCCAGACCTGATTTGCAATGACTGTGTTCTATAGATTACATACCCGAAGTATTACGATGACTCCACAGTTTTTCAGTCAAGTCGCACCAGGGCGGGCTTGACATTAATCCGCCTCAGGTGGATAAATGTTAAGATATTGGCTTATATAGACGTCTAAAGGGTTGATAGCTCCCGATAGGATATTTTTTAGATAGGGGCAAACATTTTTTGACATTAATACCATTTATATATAGCATATTTAAAAAAAAGGGATCGTTTACTGACCCAATAGTTAGATCCCAAATCGGCGGTGGGATGGTTACAAGAAATTTAACTTCATTATAAGAAAGGAGGAGGATATGGAAAACATATCAACTGAACTCCCGATTGTTAGGGTAATGAGGGAAGATGATCTTGAGAGAATCATCGAGATAGACAATAAGGTTCTTGGGGAAAGGAGGCCGGATTACTGGGAAGGAAAGGTTGAGATGGCAGAAAAAAGATCTCCCCTCCCATCTCTCGTAGCGGAAACAGAGGGCAAGGTAGTCGGTTTTATTCTCGGGGATGCAAGTGGATGGGAATATGGTATGCCAGAGAATATTGGCTGGATAGATACTATCGGAGTTGATCCATCTTATCAGAAAAAGGGCGTAGCCAAGATGTTAATGGAAGAGATGCTCAACAATATGAAAAAGGTGGGTGTTGATACCGTTTATACCTTTGTAAACTGGCGGGATTGGGGCCTTCTTCAATTTTTTGATGCCATGGGATTCAAAAGAGGCGATATGATCAATCTCGAATTCAAGATCGAGGATTGAGCGATAGACCTCTTTTGATAGGCCAGGAACTCCGGACACTCGTCTTTTAAAGGACATTTCGCCTGGCATATTCGAACATCTATTCGGGGATTATTCTTCTTCCTCGTGCAAAATACATAATCACCCATCAGCTTTCCTCTCCAAAGTTGTTTACAATTAAATATATTTATATTATAATTTTTATATTTAATAATATAAAGAAATTAATATGTCAACTATTTTTATCAAATTATTAAGTATAATTAAAAATTAATCATCTCATCATTTAAAGAAAAGCTTATTGAACCGGAAGATTAAAAATAATGCACCAACCCTCAAATGGAATAGGATTATTCTCCTTTTCATAACCACTTTCTTGATTGTTGCAATCTTGATCATCATTTTCCAATCAAGTGCTGATGAAGTAACCACAGATGAATTAATTGCATCTACCCGCGTTAGTTACAATGATTATTTTGAATCCCGGCAGAACTGGTTTTTAAACCATAAGAGGATAAGGGAACACTTTATAAAAGGTAAAACTTTTTACGAGCTTTTAGCTGGATATGGCCTCTCGGCCCAAAATATCATGCGGATAGATGAGGCAATTAGGCCACTTTTTAATCTATCCAGGACAAAGGCAGGCCAAATAATCGATATCTGGCTAAATAAAAAGAGCCAAAAAGTAGAAAAGATTTCCCTTCATCTATCACCATACAAGACCCTCCATATAATAAGGAATGGCCCTGATTTCCTCCCCAGCCTTGTTTCTCACTCGAAAATAAACATTATAACCATAACTAATGGAGAGGTATCTAATTCATTTTACCAATCGGCCATTGATAGGGGGATACCATCTGACGTTATCATGGAGATTGCCGATATCTTTGCATGGGATATAGATTTCTTAGCTGATATTAGGCCTGGAGATACTTTTCAGGTAATTCTTACCAAGTACTACAGGAAAGGGAAATGTATAGGCCATGGAAAGGTACATGCAGTCAGGTTTGTCAATCAGAACAGGATTTCTGAGTCCTTTTATTTTACCGATTCTGAAGGTAGATCATGCTATTACAACAGGAATGGGGAAAGCCTAAGAAAGGCCTTTTTGAAATCCCCCCTAAGCTATAGGAGGATCAGCTCTTGTTTCTCTTTAAAGAGATTTCATCCAATTTTGAAGATTTATAGACCCCACTATGGCGTTGATTATGCAGCCCCAATTGGAACACCAGTGGAGTCTGTAGGAGATGGCCGGGTAGTCTTTATTGGATGGAAGGGAGGGTATGGACGTTACATAAGAATAAGGCACAATCATATATATGAAACTGGATACGGGCATCTTAGAAGGTTTGCGAAAGGTCTCAGGAAAGGTTCAAGGGTCAGGCAAGGTGATGTTATAGGTTACGTAGGTTCATCCGGGCTGTCAACGGGCCCCCATCTTGACTTTAGTGTAAGTAAAAGGGGAAGGTTTATAAATCCTCTCAGGATTAAATCTCCCCCTGCCTCTATATTGGGCAGAAAAGATAGGGAGATGTTTAAGGAATTGGTTCTCCAGATGGAGGAGGTATGGCAAAGATATCAAACTTCCTGATCGTGCTATCTTTAATTATTATAGTTATTTTACCGTCAATTGGACAAGCCTATATACTCCCCCCAGCTCAGATTATCGAGATTATGACCAATAAATTCGCCACTATAAATACATTACATATAATACAACTTACAAAACTTAAGGGCCTAAATCAGGAAATAGAAAAGGTTTTTGGAGAGTCCATCTATCTTATGTCTCCTTACCTATATAGATCAGAGATTGCAGGTGAACCAGGTAAACGCCTCATAATCCATAACGGCTCAAGAACCTTGAGAATTATCAATGGAGGGATTGCCTATGACAGGGAAAGCCAGGATTTTCTATATCGTTTTCTTCTTTTAGCCCAAAACCCAAAACGACTATTGGAAATACTTAAAGATATAGGTATAAACCTCGAAAAGGTATCCCTAACAAGGTTTCATGGGAGAATAGCATACCTGATTGGGGAGAAAGAAGAGGGAAATCCCTCCATTCTTGTTGATAAAGACCTATTTTTCCCCCTGCTTTTAAAATATGGTGATTTTCTTTTCCATTTTTCCGATTACAGGCAGCTCACAGAAGAAACATGGTATCCTTACCAGATCGCCTTTTCATATAAAGGGGCCATTACAGAGGAATATATAATAAAGGACATTACAGTAAACCCACCTATTGATTTATCTATATTTGATATACTCCTAATAAGGGCCCAATTTAGTAAGAGTGAGCGTAAGGAAAAGGGCTTACTTTGATCGCTTATGGCTGAAGGTTTAAAAAAGATATATGTTCAGATAGCGGTTGCCCTTCCGGTCAACGGAACATTCACCTATACGGTAACAGGTGACCTTGCAGATAAGGCAGGTGTGGGCAAAAGGGTTCTTGTTTCTTTCTCAGGGCGGAAGGTAACTGGCTATATACTCAGGATTATCCAACCTGAAAATAGAAAAGGTTTAAAGGATATTATCAATATCATTGACCCCTACCCACTTTTCCCTCCAAATATGGTTGAATTCTTTGAATGGCTTTCCAATTATTATCTGTATCCAATCGGCCTGGTAATTAAAACAGCCCTTCCAACAGGCTTGAATGTGCGAATCCCGTATGGCACAGAGATGCCCCCTAAGGGATGGCTTGACAGGGTTGGCCTTTTAAAAAGGGTTTTTATCACCGTAAAGAAAGGTACTTTTCTTGACAGATCTCTTTTTGACCCTAAAAGGGCACCAAGAAATGAAGGAGAATTCTTAGAGATGATTATCAAAAAGAAAGGGGTCTCCTTGCAGGAGGTAAAAAAGGCCTTTAATAATGGGGCCTACCTCGTGGATAAATGGGTTAAGAAGGGTTTCCTGAAAAGATCCCTCAGGCAGGTTGTGAGGGACATAGCAGGTGAAAACATCTTTATCTCCCCCAACCCGCCACCTCTAAGTGTAAAACAGAAAGAAGTCTTAGAGAAGATATCAGGAAAACTCAAGGAAAAATCCTTTTTTACCTATCTCTTGCATGGAGTAACAGGGAGTGGGAAAACTGAGGTCTACTACAAAGCTGTGAAGGTTGCTACAGAGCTTGGGCGGCAATCCATAATAATGGTGCCTGAGATTGCCCTGACTGTTTCGCTGGCCTCTCTTTTCAAGGCCCGCCTCAGAGATAGGGTAGCTGTGCTTCACAGTGCGCTTTCACCTGGAGAAAGATACGATCAATGGATCAGGATAGCAAATGGAGAGGCCGATGTGGTTATAGGTGCCAGATCAGCCCTCTTTGCCCCCATTTCCAGGCCTGGACTTATTATTATTGACGAGGAGCATGATTCCTCTTATAAGCAGGAAGAGAAATTCCGCTACCAGGCAAGGGATGCTGCTATCGTTAGGGCAAAACTCTCACAATCCCTTATTATACTTGGTTCTGGAACCCCTTCGATACAGTCTTACCAGAATGCCACGATAGGCAAATATGGCCTTCTCACCATGCCAGAAAGGATCCTCAAGAGGGAACCTCCAGATATAACAGTTATAGATATGACACGTTTTGAGGGTAGTCCCACTGTGCAGAATGATAGTATAATCAGTCCCCCGTTAAGAGAGGCTATTGGAGAAAATCTGGCCAAAAAAAAACAGACTATCCTATTTTTGAACAGGAGGGGATTCAGTGCCCTGTATCTGTGCAGGTTTTGCGGAGAGACCCTCCGATGCCCGAACTGCGAGGTAAGCCTGACCTATCACAAGCAAGGAAACAATCTGCTCTGTCATTACTGTGGCTTTAGGATTCAGCCCCCAGATAGGTGCCCATCGTGCAACAGGGAAAACCTAAAACCATATGGATTTGGTACAGAAAGGGTGGTGGAGACATTAAGGGAGGTGTTTCCAGAGGCTCGGGTGGAGAGAATGGACAGGGATACCATGAGATATAAGGGTAGATTACAACAGGTCTTGAGGCGTCTGGAAAATTATGAAACAGATATCCTCGTTGGGACACAGATGGTTACCAAGGGTCATGACTTTCCCAATATAACCCTTGTTGGGGTCATCTCTGCTGACCTGTCCCTGAATAACCCAGATTTCCGGGCTGGAGAGATTACCTTTCAACTGCTCTCCCAGGTAGCAGGCAGGACTGGAAGGGGAAATGTGCCTGGAAGGGTTATTATCCAGACATTCAATCCATCCCACTATGCAATCATTGCTGCAAGAGATCACGACTATAAAAGATTTTTCTCTCAGGAAACAAACCTGAGGCAACAACTCGACTACCCGCCATTTTCCTCAATAGCCAATTTGCGCCTCCTCGGAAACAGCAAGACTAAGACAGGGAAAATAGCTCAGCAGATGGGTGAAAAAATCCATAACATTTTAAAAAAGCGCTCAAGTGGTAAAAAGGATATAAAGGTTCTTGGTCCTGTTGAGGCCCCTGTTGCAAAGTTAAAAGGTAAATACCGGCAGCAGATCCTTATCAAATCCCGCAGGCATGGATACCTCAACCAATTATTAAAAGAGGTGGGGAAGGGCTCTGCCCAGATCCTGAGTTCAAGCGGAGTAAGATTAATAATTGATGTTGATCCTTATCAGATGATGTAATGATTATAGATATCCACACCCACATATTTCCACCTGAGGTCAGGGATAAAAGAGAGGATTTCTTTGAAGGTGAGGCGGCCTTTAAGCTCCTTTATAGTGTTCCCGGATCAAAACTTTCTGGGGCAGAGGAGCTTATCAGAAATATGGATAATGAGGGATTAGATAAATCGGTTGTATTTGGCTTCCCATGGCATAACGAGGATTATTTCAAAAGAAATAATGATTATATCATGGAGGTAGTTGAAAGATACAAAGATAGGCTGATAGGCTTCAGTACCTTTTTTCCATTCGCTAAAGGTACTGAAAAAGAGCTTGAAAGGTGCATGAAATCAGGCCTTTCAGGGATAGGGGAACTGGCATTCTACACATCAACTATTTCAAAGGATACCCTTAAGGTCTTTAAGGGAATAGCTGAAATAGCACAAAATCATGATGTACCCATTCTCCTGCACACAAACGAATCAGTTGGCCATTACTACCCTGGTAAGACCCCTATAACATTAAAAGAGATATATGATTTTATACAATACTTTCCAGATAATAAAATCATCCTTGCCCACTGGGGAGGAGGGCTCTTCTTTTACAATCTAATGAAAAGAGAGGTTAAAAGGGTATTAAGAAACACATGGTTTGATACTGCTGCCTCCCCTTATCTTTACGAAAAAGAAATTTACTCTATATCCACTAAGATATTGGGGCCAGATAGGATACTATTTGGAAGCGATTTTCCCCTTATTAAACCAGGCCGCTACTTCAAAGAGATGAAAGAGGCTGGTCTGTCTAAAGATGCCATAAGAAAGATATGCGGGGAAAATGCAGCCCTATTTTTCACAAAGCTCCACTAATACGCCGTGTGTTTCTTTTGGATGGATAAAGGCGATCCTGGCTCCACCTGCACCTATCCTGGGTTCCTGATCAATCAACCGGACCCCTTTCTCCTTTAACTCTTTCAAGGCTTCATCAATATTTTCTACCCTGAATGCAATATGCTGCACCCCTTCACCACGTGAGTCAATGTATTTGGCTACAGGGCCATCTGGTGCGATTGATTCAAGCAGTTCTAGTTCACTATCGGTAATAGGGAAAAAGCCAGTCTTTACCTTTTGATCTTCAACTGTCTCTATCTTTTCAAGTTTTAATCCCAGTTTATCAATAAAAAATTTTCCTCCCTCCTCGATACTCTTTACTGCAATTCCTATGTGGTCAATGTGCTTTATTTTCATGCCTTCCTCCTATTAATTACTGTCCATTATTGGTTATAAGTAGTCTGTTGACTCAACCACTTACAACTGACAACATTCAACAAACATTCCCATTTCCTTACTTGCATTTTTTTTATGACCTTGTAAAATATAAAGGCTCTCTACCACAATATAAGAAAAAAGGAAATACTTTATGAATATTTCCGGACCATTCAGGCATTCTTCTTTAAAGGAGAAAAGGCAAGAACAATCAAGTTACGGTGAATTCGAGGCCACAGAACTTTACTGCCCCAAATGCGGAAGGGCTGTGCCAGTAATAAAATCCCTCCTTTTAATCTTACCTGAAGGTGACAAATATGAATACAGATGCAAATTTTGTGGTACCCCTGTAGGAGATAAAATAGACCGGAATGGTCAGTATTATTCTATTTTAAAGATGTAATTATTAAGTAAGTTGTTAGTCTTACGTAAAGCTAATCCTTACCCATAAATTCCTCCCCCTTGTCGAAGATCCCGTCTTTAGCGGGGAAGGGGAGGTTTGCCCTTATCTCCGTGTCTCCATCTAAACTCTCAGATGTGATAATCTGAAATTACAGCCAAAACTCGGGTTTCTATCAATGAAAATCATGATTATGATTATTTGCCCCGTTTAATGTATACGGTAATGAGCTTTATTTGTTTTTTTATTGTAGGTTCCTTTTGCCTGCGGCGGATTAATTTGCAATTATTTAACAGGATCTGACACCGGCGCTACGCTTCGGGGTTATTCATGGAAATAACTTTATATCTTAAAAAACAATTTTCCAATTTAGCCCCATATGTTGTAGCTAAAGTTTCACCATGTCCCAATATACATTAAGTTACTTA
>JAUWZV010000058.1 GCA_030615105.1 Desulfobacteraceae bacterium | reverse complement strand
CAAACAATTGACCTATGAGAATAAGGCCGGGGAATACCGGCGATATCATTTGCATGGAACCCATGTGCAAAAGGCGATAAAAGAGGCGGTGAGCAAGTCAAGAATTTGTAAGCGTGCCACAGCTCATACCTTTCGTCACAGCTTTGCAAGTCACTTATTGCAGGCAAATTATGATATTCGTACTATTCAGGAGCTGTTGGGACACAGCGATGTAAGAACAACTATGGTTTATACCCATACAATTAAAAACCGGACAATTAAGGATGCAAAAAGTCCGCTTGATTTTTAGGAATGGTCAGCAATGTCCGTGGCAAACTGTAGCCTTGACCCCTAAAATTTCATCATAAAGGGCAATGTTTAATGTTGATGAATCCACGAACGGCAATCCTGCTTCTGCAGAATTAGTCTGGCCTGCTCGTAGACCAATTTGCTCTGGGCAATATGTACTCTTCATCCAGAGCGACATAGAGTTCTCTCTGGACTTCCATGCAAGACCACTTGGCGTATCGCAAGAGCCGGATGAACTCCGCATTCATCTCGGAATCGAAACCTTCGGCAATATATCCCTTTTTAACTTTGAACCGTGAACCTTAGAACTTTTAACCTGAGTAATTACCTATTTTTTTTATTTATAACGATTAAAACAAGTTGTCAATTCTGCCTTGCTAATAGCGGAATTTCTAGATAAAACATTTCAAAATAACCTATTTTATATCCTCCCAAAATCATCCTCAAGCCGCTCAATATCATCTTCCCCAAAGTAGTCTCCTTGTTGTATTTCGATAAAGAATGGATTTTCTGTTCTTATTGTTAGTGGACAAAATAAAACTATTTGACAGTTAAATAGAGAGTATGATAAAAATAAAACAATATGAATTTATTTTTTTAGTATGATAATGCTATATTATTAAAACTTTAATATGAGGAATAAGATGAATATCGTTACCACCTCAAGCCGTGGGCAGATTGTTATTCCAAAAAATATCAGAAATGAATTAAAGATAGGGCCTGGCAAGAGGCTTTTGATTAAAATTGAAGAGGCCCATGCTATTATCATGCCACTGCCAGATGATCCTGTTGAACATTTCTGTGGCTACTTTAAAGATAGGTCCTCGCTTACAAAGGCATTATTAGATGAACGACAGAAGGACCGGGCTCGTGAATAAAAAAATGTTACTTGATAGCTATGCATTATTAGCCTATCTAAATAAGGAAGCTGGCTTTGAAATGGTTAGGAACCTTTTAAATATGGCCCAGGATTCAGGTAAATTTATCCTTATGAATGAAATAAATGTAGGGGAAACTTATTACATTCTTTTTAGAGAAAGGGGCTCTAAAAAATCAGAGTATTTTTTGGGCACCATTTTGAATAGCCTTCCTATTGCCATGATTCAAAATAATTTTCAGCTTGTTATAGAAGCCGCAAGAATAAAAGCTGAATACCCACTATCTTTTGCCGATTGTTTTGCTGTGGCCTCTGCCCGCCGGGAGGGGGCAAGATTGATAACAGGTGATCCGGAATTCAACAAAGTAGAGCATCTGATTGATATAGATTGGATTAAATAATTATTCTGTCACTCCCGTCCAAAATCGTCTTCAATTCTTTCAATATCATCCTCCCCAAAATAGTCTCCTTGTTGTATTTCAATAAAGACCAGGTTTTCTTTTCCTGTGTTTTTGATCCTATGGGCTGCACCAAAAGGAATATCAACAGACTCTCCTTTTTTTAACGGGATTTCTTTGTCATTAAGGGTGACAAGGGCCTCCCCATTGACAATATGCCAGTGTTCTGACCTGCGCCTATGCCTTTGGAGACTCAACCTTTTCCCAGGATATACAACAATTCGTTTTACCTTATGATCAGACTCATCAGAAAGTACAATAAAAAAGCCCCATGGGCGATGGTCTTCCTGGTTCTTTTTTTCAGTTGTGTTGTTCATGTCCAATTAGTCTAATGCCCTCCAAATTTATAATTATTCGAAATTATATCTTAAATGCATTTAAAGTCAATTGAGACCTTTTAAAAATAACCATATTGTCATTGCGAATCCGCCAAAGTTCTCTGGCAGATGAAGCAATCTCCAATATCTTGAAAAGTCAACGAGATTGCCACGTCGCTCCGCTCCTCGCAATGACCCGAAATGCAATTTTTCAAATTAAGAAAAAATTTTCTCTTGATATTTTTTTCCTATTAAATTAGTCTCATATAAATAATATAAAATATCATATATGATACTAAATTATGCCTACAAAGAAATATCATGTACCAGCCCTTGAAAGGGCCCTTGATGTTATAGACCTTATTGCATTACATGAAAGTGATCTCTCCTTTTCAGAAATCCTAAATTCCTTAAACATACCAAGGCCATCATTGGCCAGGATACTGAAGATACTAACAGATAGAGGAATAATCACTAAGACAGGAAAGAGAGGTCTTTACAGCCTGGGAATGAAGCTATTGTATCTTGGAAACAGACTTGAAAGTAAACTTAAGCTCAAGTCTGTGGCCTGGCCGTTTATGCAGGAGTTGGCATTGAAAACCGGGAAGACCATTGAGCTGTCTACTCTTGACAGGGATCAGCTTATCTTAATTGATCAAATAGAGGGAAATGAAGGGGTCCGCCTTTTTTCTCGAATTGGCTCTGCCTATCCTTATTTTCATACACTGGCAGCAGGCAAGATATATCTGGCACATATGGAGAAAGAAAAGATGAAGGATGTCTTACGTAAAATTGGTCTCCCCACAGTCACCAAACATACCATAACAGATATAGATCAACTTGAAGAGGAGCTGTCCAATATCATGAAGAATGGCTATGCCTTTGAGGACCAGGAATTAAGAGAAGGTGTGAGAAGGGTTGTGGCGCCAATTTATGATTCCCACAGGAGCCTTACAGGATGCATTGGGATTGCATCCCCTATTTTTAGCTTTACATACGAAGATAGGGAATATTTGGGTAGGATGGTTAAGGAAGTGGCAGAAAAGATATCATCAGGAATGGGCGCCAAGTAGTATTGTTGATTTTTCTGTTACAGATAGAGAGTGAAATAAGATGAAAAAATTATTTTATCCTGAAAGCATTATGGTGGTTGGCGTCTCCGATACACCAACCAACCTAGGCAGAAACATTATTGAAAATCTTGATCGGTTTGGTTTTAAGGGTCCAATCTACCTTGTAGGCAAGGAGGGGGTAATTTAAATAGCCGAAAGATCTATACCCGGATTGATGAGATAGATGTTTCACCCGATCTGGTTGCTTTTCTCATACCGGCTCCTTTCATTCCGGAGGCCCTTGAGCTATGTGGCCGCAAGGGCATCCATTATGTGGTTATAGAATCAGGTGGGTTTAGTGAATTTGATGAAGAAAATGAGAGACTGGAGAGAGATCTTCTTTCCATTGCCCAGAAATGGCAAATTCGCCTTGTTGGACCAAATTGTATCGGTATTATAAATCTGGAGAATGGGCTTGTCCTCCCCTTTACCCCGTTAGATCACAAAATTATTAAAGTAGGTAATGTATCTCTTGTCTCGCAGAGTGGAGGGATAGACAATAACATCATAAGACTCTTTTCCTGTGAAAACATAGGGTTTAATAAATTTGATTCTAATCTTCATTCACGTTGTTTTTACTGATAGCTGATGGTTGATAGCTGAACGCTCACTTAATAAGAGAGGTTTTTAATGAAAAACTTTATGGAACCTGAAAGTGTAGCCCTTATAGGGATCAGTCGAAAGAGCGGTCCAGGATCCTTCAATCTGATGGAAAACATGATCAAATTTGGCTTTTCCGGTAGAATCTTTCCTATTAATCCCAATGCCAAGGAGATTCTTGGGAAAAAGGCATTCCCTAATGTAAGGGAAGTGAAAGAAAAGATAGATCTGGCAATTATAAGCACTCCTCGGGAGGATACGATAAATATTCTTAAAGATTGTGTTGCAGCAAAGATTAAAGCAGCAATTGTAGTAAATCAAGGTTTTGCCGATGCAGATAGGCGAGGGAAAGATATACAGCAGGAAATGACAGAGATTGTAAAAAAAGAAGAGATCAGGATTCTTGGTCCAAATACCCTTGGAGTTCTTAATAACTTCAATAAGTTTACCACCTCCTTTATGCCTATAACTAAGGAGGTAGCGCCGGTCGGTTTAATATGTCAATCAGGTATCCTTTTTGTAGGTGCACTGAAATTTAGCGGAAAGATAGGTAAGGGTATTGATCTTGGTAATGCCTGTGATATCGGTTTTTATGAGGCCCTTTCCTATTTAGGGGAAGATCCTGATATAAAGATCATCGCTATTCATATGGAGGGCTTAAGTGAAGGAAAGGAATTTATTTCCCTGGCCAGTAGATTAGTCAAAGAAAAGCCAATCATTATCCTTAAAACTGGAAGCAGCGAGACAGGGGCCAAGGCAGCTATATCTCACACCGGTAGTATGGCTGGTAACTATCAGATATATAAGGCTGCCTTAAAGAAGGCAGGAGTTATTTTTCTCGAAGAGGATGGTCAGATGACCTATGCAGTTAAGACCTTGATTAACCTTCCCGTCATGAAAGGAAATGGTGTTGCAGTAATCACCTTTAGTGGGGCGGCTGGCATTATGGTGATTGATGCATTGGAAAGATATGGTCTGAAACTTTCTGCCCTTTCCCCCGAGACTATTCATAGGATAGCCGAACTCTCCCCTGATTGGATGCCTATTGGAAATCCTCTGGACATTTGGCCAGCAGTTATGAAGTTTGGTACTGGAAATGCATATTCTGTAGCGTTAAAGGCAGTATTGGATGACCCAAATGTAGATGGGATTATCTGTATAGCTATTGCCCCTATGGTACCCGAGTTTTCCTTTCTTGATGTCTCTGAGCCCCTTAATAAAGTGATGGAAGAACAAGCCAACAAACCTGTAATAGCCTGGCTTTATGGGCCGAATCCAGAAGAGATTAGTAAAAGATTTGAGTCCAAAAAAAGGATAATGACATATCCAACCCTTGAGATAGCCGCCTGGTCTTTGTCCTTACTGAGACAAGTGCCTAAAGTGTCTAAAGTGAACTAAAGTACTTAAAGTTAACAAAACAAACACAAACGAATTGATGGATTATAGGTAGAAGCGATAAGGCAGTAAGGCAGTAGGCAGTCTACTAACGAGTAACCAGTAGCGATTACAACGGACATAGATACGAACATTGAGGAATTGAGTGTTTTAATAACTTTAGGCACTTTAAATTTTAGGCACTTTAGGCATTTCTTAACTGAAGGAGATTATATATGGCTGATGTCTGGAATAAAGAGATAGAGACATTATCTAAAGATGAGGCCGAGGCCCTTCGAATGAAAAATTTAAAGGAGCAATTGAGGTACGTTTATGAAAGAAACGATTTCTATAAGAAAAAATTTATAGATGCAGGGGCATCACCAAATGATATAAAGACATGGGCGGATTTCCGCTCGCTGCCTGTGTTCATGGATAAAGAAACTGAGAGGGCATGCCGGGATGAATCTCTGGAAAGATTTGGCCATCCCTTTGGAATGCATCTCTGTGTGCCTTTAGAAGAGATTTTAGTTATCAAGACAACAGGTGGAACAACAGGTTTACCAACCTTTACCTATTCCTTTACTGCTAATGATATGGCCCGCTGGAACGAAGGTACAGCCAGGCTTTTTTATCTTGCCGGGTTAAGAAAAGGAGACAGAGTGCTCTTTTGTTTTCCTTTAAGTGGTTGCTGGGCAGGATCAATTGTAAAGGATCCCCTTTTTCAGATGCATATTGCAACAGTTGAGGTAGGCGCTGAAACACCTGCTTCAAGGATTATAGATTTTGCCAGGATGACCATGCCCAATGTAATTATAGCAACCCCATCATTCGCTGAGAAATTTGCATTAGAGTATCAAGAAACTACAGGCAATGAGGTGAGAGAACTTGATATTAACAAACTCTTTCTTACAGGTGAACCAGGGGTTGGTATTCCAGCTGTAAAAAAACACATAGAAGAGCTTTACGGTGGTCGCTGGAATGAGGTCTTTATGGCAAACGGTGAAGCCTATGTCGGTTCCTGCAACCAGCAGGAATACAGGGGATTGCACGAAGTCGCCCCTGACCTAACAATCTGGGCTGCTGATCTGGTTGATCCGGAGACACGTAAACCTATCCCTGTGAAAGAGGGGGCCATTGGTGAAGGGGTAATCACTTCTCTTAAAAGGGAGGGAACACCTCTTATAAAATATGCACTGGGGGATATTATCCAGATAGAGTCAGGGCCATGTTCTTGCAATTACCCTGGTTCCGGTTACAGGATCAGGATCCTCGGCCGATTAAGTGACCGATTGTTGATTAATGGAAGATCTATCTATCCGGTTGCTATAAGGGATGTGGTTGTATCTTATATCCCCATGGTGACCGGCGCCATGAGGATCGTGCTTAAGTCCCTACCCCCCAAAATAGAACCACCTCTTTTACTTAAAATTGAACATGGGGTAGGTATTGGTAAAGATGCCCTTGATAACTTGGCTAAGAAGATCGCTAAGGATATATCTGATCGTTTTAGTGTCCCTTCGGAAATTGTGTTTATATCTCCCGGGGCCCTTGGTAGGGTGACCAAAAAAACACCCCTTTTTGAGGAGCGGTATTGAAATTTTTAATTATGAATCAGAGATAATTTTTTCTTTTGCTCTACTTCTCAAGCTCATCAATAAGCTCTATAAGGCCTTTACATTGAAGCTTCAATTTTTGATAAATTTGTTTTTTAGTTTCAGATTTGTTCTTCTTATATGCCCCCTCCGGTAGCGTCAGATCTTCAAAGCTTTCCTGCCTATTATTTGTGAGGTAGCCTGTTTCCACCAGAGCAATGAAATGATTAGCAATCTGATCAGGACTCCAAACTATCCTATCTGGATTATACCATTTATAGATCCAGTTACACATTCCTATAATACAAAAAGTCTGTAGTTTGGGATCAACGTTTTTAAAAAGCCCCTTTGAAATACCTTCCTCAATAATTTTTTCTACAATAAGGTTGTATTTTTTCTTCTCTTTCCGAATCTTTTTAAACTCCCTTTCAGGAAGCTGATTTTCCTCAGTGAAAAAAACGGAGAACATGGAAAGAGATTTGATAATAATACCCTTAATATGGTTGCGTATAATTAACCTTAACTTTTCGTCGGGCGGAAGTTTCTTCCCCGAAATATTGTAAGTACTCTTAAAAATATTTTCTAACGCCTGGATATAGATTATAGAAAGCAGCTTCTCTTTACTGGTTACATAGTGATATATAGCGGCTTTTGTTATACCCAGTTCTTTTGAGACATCATCTATTGTAGTAGATTTATAGCCCTTTTTATGGAAAAGGGCAGCGGCTGTATCGATAATTTTCTGTTTTCTTATACTCTTATCTAAGCCCTTAAAATCATATTGATTATCCATGTGCTCTCTTAATCCTTCTTTTAGATTGGATGATCATGGAAAATAAAAATTCATGAAAACTGAAAAACTGAAAAAGTACTTGACAGTTAAAAATAATATCTTTAAATAAACATTAGGTTAATTTAACTATCTGTTTAGTAAGATATCCCATTGTTAAAGTCAAGCTTAAACAATTACTGAAGATTCTCTTTTAATTAGAGACTGTTGAATATTAGCATTTTGGGGTGTTGAATATTAAACTATTGGGATGTTTAATACTAAAACTGACCTAAAAATGCCATGAAAACCAGATATAAACCTCTTTTATGTCAATAAGTTATGTTAAATGTACTAATTAATGCAAAAGAATCTAATTCTCCTATAAAATGGGGATGCTTTTGCTTCATAAGTGGGGATAACTTTCCTATAAAAACCCCTAAATAGGGCCAATTTGCTCCAAAAATGGGGATAACTTTAAAAAGTATGCCCTATAACTTATTGTATTTAAATACATTTTAAGTATTAAACAGTCTTAATTAGTAAAAACCTAAGCATTAGTCAAATGAGAAAAGGACTTATTTTGATCAACATAGGTGAGGGCAAAGGTAAAACCACCTCTGCATTGGGTACAGCAATCAGAGCCAATGGTTCTGGCCTTAAAGTGTGCATAATTCAGTTTATGAAAGGATCATTGAAAGCTGGAGAACGAGATGTTATCAATAAACTCTCCGACATAGAGATACACGCCATGGGTTCTGGTTTTTCATGGGCTAAGGAAAGTTGGGACGAAGATAGAGCTTTGGCCCCAAAAGCCTGGGAAAAGTCAAAAGAAGTTATTTATTCAGGGGATTTTGATTTAGTGGTGCTCGATGAAATTAACTATGCCTTGAGCTATGGTCTTTTGGAGATAAATGAGGTCATTGAATCTTTAAAAAACAAACCTCAACATATACATCTCTTTCTGACTGGCAGAGGAACAAAGAAGGAGATTATTGATCTTGCTGATATGGTGACAGAGATGAAAGAGATCAAACACCATTTTAGGAATGGTGTTAAAGCCCAAAAAGGAATCGAGTTTTGATTTTAGAATAAGTTTCATCGCCTCACTAAAAACAATTAACAATTTAAAATTAAGAAGGAGGATATAATGAAAAAAGATAATAAGCAACAAACAAAAGATATGAGTGAATTAAATTGGGAGGATTACCTCAAGGCTTATTATGAGAAACCAGCAAGTTTTAAAACTTGGTCTGGGTTTGATATAAAGGAAATTTACACCCCCAATGATAGGGCTGGAAAAGATTATGAAAAGAATATTGCAGATGCAGGCACATATCCCTTTACCAGAGGGATTCATAAAAATATGTTTAGGGGCCGTTACTGGACCAGAAGAGAGGTTATCGGGATAGGCTCTCCTGCAGACACTCATGATCGGGTTAAGTATTTGGTTGAACATGGAGGTTCAGGACTAAACACTATTACTGATGTGACCTATGAGATGGGTCTTGATGCAGACCACCCATGGGCAATCAATGAAGTAGGGTTGACCGGGGTAAATTGCACCTCCATCAAGGACATGGAGACTCTAACCAAGGATATCCCTTTAGATAAAGTCAGTTGGTCTCTGATTACAGCGTCCGTTGCGGCAACTGTAACTATGGCCCAATATTCAGTCGTTGCGGAGAATCGTGGCTATGATATTGCGACCTTACGTGGTTCTGTTCAGAATGACCCAGTCCACTTCCGTTACTGTGGCTTCAGACCGGCCTGCCCCCTTGACCTATCCATCAAAATGGGATCTGATGTTATGGAGTTCTGCACCAAGAGGATGCCCAAATGGTATTACACCACTGTTAATATGTATGACCTAAGAGAACAAGGGATTACTGCCCCTCAGGAGGTTGCGTACGGTTTTGGCATTGCCATGTGTTACATAGATGAACTTATCCGGAGGGGGTTAGACATTGATGAGTTTGCCCCACGGTTTACCTTTTATGTCTCTTGCCATATAGACATTTTTGAGGAAGTGGCCAAGATCCGAGCTGCCCGAAGAATGTGGGCAAGATTAATGAAAGAGAAATATGGGGCAAAAGATCCCAGATCAATGCAGTTCCGGTTTGCTGTCCATACAGCAGGATGCTCCCTTGTTCCACAACAGCCGCTTAATAACATTGTTCGTATTGCATACGAGGGTCTTGCTGCTGTTTTAGGTGGAGTTCAATCTCTCCATTGCTGCGGCTACGATGAGCCAATGTGTCTTCCAACGGAAAAGGCACATCTCCAGGCATTGAGAACTCAACAGATCCTGGCATATGAGACAGGCGTTACCAATGTAGCCGATCCCCTTGGCGGATCATATTATGTGGAAGGGCTTACCGATAAGATTGAGGAAGATAGCTTGAAAATCATGAAACAGGTGGAGGAGTTGGGAGGAATGGAAGAGGCGATCCGAACCGAATGGCTGGATCGCCAAATCGATGCTGAAGCAATTAAAAGGCAAAAGGAATTGGACAGTGGGGAAAAATTGGTTGTCGGAGTGAATATTTTTACCAGTGAGCAAGAAAAAACTACACCTTTTGGTGTTCAAAGGGTCCCGGAGGAATCTGCACTTCGCCAGGTGGAGGAGGTTAGAGAGCTTAAACGTACCAGGAATACGGCTAAACTCAAAGATGCCATCAAGCGTCTCCGAGATGATGCAGAGGAAGGAAAAAATGTTATCCCAGCGATGGTGGATGCTACGAAAGCATTCGGCACTGTTGGTGAGCTTGTAGGTACTGTCCGTGAGGTGTTTGGCTATTCCTATGACCCAATGGAGATTATTGAATCTCCTTTTTCTGAAAATTAATAGACTTTAGGGAGATTATTTGCATGGATAAAGAAAGAAAAATCAAAGTAGTGGTAACCAAGGTAGGACTTGATGGACATGACAGAGGCGCGAAAGTGGTTTCCTCCCTCCTTAAGGAGGCAGGGATGGAAGTGATATACTTAGGGATGTACCAAACACCAGAGGCCATCATAAAAGCCGCTGTCGATGAAGACGTTGATGTTATTGGGCTGAGTTATCTCTCTGGAGAGCATCTCATCTTTACTCCAAAGATTGTCGAGGAGATGAAGAAGAACAATCTTGATGATGTTTTACTTATTGCAGGAGGAACATTCCCTGCAGAGGACATACCAGTCATGAAAGAGATGGGAATTGATGAGGTATTTGGAGCAGGTTCCCTCACCGAACCGATCATTCAATATATACACGAACATGTACGTGAAAAAAGATAGATACCCGTTCACAGGTTCAATGGTTCAGAGTTCAAAGCCTGCCCGCCATCCGGCAGGCGGGGTTCAGTTGGTCTTGACCTCAGTCTCTTTGCCGATATTCCGCGAATACGGCGGCGCATCGGACTACATAAACCTAACACCCGAAAACTTGTCAAACCCATTTTCGCGTTTTCCCGCAATAGGCTTTATCGTTACTGTCACACTGTGTTCACAGCCGATGAAGCTGCCCGCCATCCTAAAGGCGGGGCTGATAACAATCTACAAACTTGTAAACAGACAACCTGGAACCCCGCCTGCCATCCGTCGGGCAGGGCTGAACCTTTTTCAACCGTGAACGGTTACAAAAATAGATATGATTTATGAAAAATGAAAAAATTATAAATGAAATGGTACAGAAACTATTGTCTGGTGATCGTCGTATGGCAGCCCGATTAATCACCTTAGTGGAAGATGAGGCAGAGGAAAACCATGAGGCAATGAAACAGATATATCCTCATACTGGAAAGGCAGCGATTGTAGGAATAACAGGTTCAGCAGGCAGCGGAAAGAGTTGTTTAATAGACCACTTAATACGCAAATTTCGTCAACAAGGAAAGACAATAGGAGTTGTTGCAGTAGACCCGAGTAGCCCTTTTTCAGGAGGAGCCTTCTTAGGAGATCGCATCAGGCTTCAAAGCCACTCTTCAGACGATGGTGTTTATATTCGCAGTATGGCCTCCAGAGGTTATCTTGGCGGTTTGACCCGCTCCACACATGATGTTATTCGAATAATTGAAGCTATGGGAAGGGATATAGTGATTGTGGAGACCCTGGGTGCAGGTCAGGACGAGATTGACGTGATTCATATTGCCCAAACCTGCGTGGTGGTTACCACACCAGGTATGGGCGATGAAATTCAGGCTTTGAAGGCAGGGCTCATGGAAATCGCAGATATCATTGTACTCAACAAGGCAGACTTAGATGGAGCAAACACATGTATTAAAAATTTGCAAGCGTCCTTATCTATTACATCCTTTGAGGAAGGGGAATGGGTACCCCAAGTGATACCAACAGTTGCTGTAGCCAGCAAACCGGAAGACATCCGGGGGATAGATGAACTGGTATCAGGAATATTAGAGCATCAGAAATATTTACACATCAGTAACGCCCTTGAACGAGTCAAATTTGAGAGAGTAGAGCAGGAACTTGGACTTATCTTCAAAGATGAACTGCAAAAGATCATTTTCAAGGGCCTTAAAGGGACAGGAAAGAAGAAAAAATACATTAAAAGTATACTGGAAGGAAAGAACGATCCATATTCAGTAGTTGAGGAAATTTTAGGCTCTTACCTGATAACCGATGGAGAGAGGAGAAATGGATAAAAAGATTACCAAGGAATCAAAAGGCCGTCATGAGAATGGGTCTCAACAAGAGACCCCCTTTAAAAACCTCTCTGGTTTTCATATTAAATCTCTCTATGCCCCTGAGGATATCTCTCAATTCAATTACGAGACTGATTTAGGTCAACCAGGGAAATACCCATTTACACGTGGGATTTATGAGACTATGTACCGGGTAAAACCATGGACTATAAGACAATTAGGATCTTTAAACTCACCTGCGGAAGCCAATCAGAGAATCAGACAATTGATTCAGATGGGGTCTACAGGCGTGAGCATCTGCCTTGATATGCCTACCATCATGGGAAGGGATTCAGATGATCCATTATGCGAAGGGGAAGTTGGAAGTGCCGGCGGGGTAGCAATTGACTCCTTAGCTGATATGCGAAGCCTTCTGGAAGGTATTCCCCTTGATAAAATCAGCATCAATTTCGTTTCCAATTCCCAGTCTTCAGTAATTCTGGCCATGTTCGTTGCCGCTGTAGAGGAACGCAGTTTCCCCATAGAGAGGCTGACAGGTACAATGCAAAATGACATCCTTAAAGAGTATCAGGCCCAAAAGTCTTATTATTTTCCTCCCCGTCCTTCTATGCGCCTAACTATTGATACTATTAAGTTTTGCAGCCAATATTTACCTCGTTTCAACCCCATCAGTATCAGCGGTTATCATTTAGCTTCAGCAGGTGCTACTCCTGTGCAGGAATGTGCCTTTACATTGGCCAATGGCTTTACCTATGTTGAGGAAGGGATCAAGGCCGGGCTTTCCGTTGACAGCTTTGCTCCCAGACTATCATTTTTCTTTAAAGTCCATAATGATTTTTTCGAGAATATTGCTAAGTTCAGAGCGGCCAGGAGAATCTGGGCCAGAACCATGCGGGACAAATATAAGGCCAAGGATCCACGCTCCTGGATGTTCAGGCTTCATACCCAGACCTCTGGTTCCTCACTTACTGCGCAGCAGCCAGAGAATAACATTATCAGAACAACCATTCAGGCCCTGTCAGCAGTTTTGGCAGGGACCCAATCTTTACATACCAACTCCTTTGATGAGGCCCTTTCTATACCGACTCCGAGGTCTGAAAAATTGGCCCTGAGAACACAGCAGATAATTGCCAATGAAAGTGGGGTTATAAATACCATAGACCCCTTAGCTGGATCCTATTATCTGGAGTCTTTAACTAACAAGATGGAATCTGAATGTTACAGGTATTTCGAGACAATCGAAAATCTTGGTGGTGTGATTTCAGCTATAGAAAAAGGGTTCTTTTCTAGGACTATAGCAGATTCCGCCTTTAAATATCAAAAAAAGATAGAAGAGAAGAAGAGGATCATTGTCGGCCTAAACGAGTTTGTAGAAGATGAAGAGATGGACATTGAATTAAGGGAAACAGATCCGGAATTTGAGAGACGGAAAGTGGCGGATTTAATAAATCTCAAAAAGAGTAGAGATCAAAACCTTGTTAAAAACCTCCTGAATGAAATAAGAGAGGTTATTCAGGGAACAGATAATATCATGCCTTCGCTGGTAAAGGCCGTAAAATCCTATGTAACACTGGGTGAGATCATTGGAGTCATGCGTGAGGTCTTTGGTGAATTCAGAGAGGAATCAATTTATTAATCCCGGTTGAGGTGATAATGTAATGACTCAGGGAAAAAGGATAAGGATATTGATAGCAAAACCAGGTCTTGATGGCCATGACCGAGGAGCAAAGGTTGTGGCAAGAGCCTTACGAAATGCTGGCATGGAGGTTATCTATGTAGGTCTTCACCAAACCCCTCTTCAGATAGTTAATGCAGCCATTGATGAAGATGTGGATGCAATTGGATTGAGTATCCTTTCTGGTGCACACAAGACTATATTCACAAAAGTTATAGCCCTGTTGAAAAAAAGAGGGGTTCCAAAAGTCCTGGTTTTTGGTGGTGGAACAATTCCGAAAAAGGATTGGAATGGGCTAAAATCAATGGGTGTTGGGGAAATCTTTACGCCTGGATCAGATACCAGCAAAATCATTAATTATCTAAACAGAACCCTGAAGAGAGATAAGAATGTCTAAATTATTTAATCCTGATACTATTGAGGAACTAAGGGAAAAGGCGGATAAATGGCAAAAAGAATTCTACCCGACTGAAAAAGAGCAGCAGCAGTCTTTTAAGACGCTATCTGGTATTCCTGTTGAGCCTTTATACACTCCTAAAGATATAACTGATATGGACTATCTCCATGACTTGGGTTTTCCTGGAGATGAACCTTTTATTCGTGGTGTTTACCCCACCATGTACCGAGGTCAATCTTGGACCCTGAGGCAACTGGCTGGTTTTGGACCTCCCGAAGAGACCAATAAGAGGTACAAATTTCTCCTCGAGCAGGGGGCTACAGGTATAAACGGAGTTTTTGATTATCCAACCCTCAGGGGATATGATTCCACAGATCCACATGCTTATGCAGACGCCGGTCGTGGA
>JAUWZV010000111.1 GCA_030615105.1 Desulfobacteraceae bacterium | reverse complement strand
TCGTGCAGAGATTGCCTGACGCCCCATTATTTCAGTTAAAGACTCCATATGTTGCAAATACAAGTCTAAAATGATAAAAGGTTGAAATAGAAGTTTATATTTGAATAGCTGTGCAATCTCTGCACGAACGTCCCCCTTTACAGACGGCTTGATTCACCTAATCACGCGTGAGAATTATGTCGCCTACGACGGCCTTCTTTATGACCCTGAGACGGCCCAATTTAAATGGATGAAAGATCGCATGGCCAAGGGGGAGTCTGTGAATAGCGGCTGGCTTGAAGGAAGCGGATCGGGAGCTTGGCATGCATCAGAGAGGGTTCATAAGAACTTTGACAAGCTATTGAAGGTCCACCCTTCTCAACGCCAACGGACGGATCTGATTGATTTATACTATTGGAAACTCTTTTTTTCTTAAAGAGACATTTTTACCCAAAAGCGCCTTGAGCAAAAATGGGTAAAAATGCTTAACAAGTATCAGAAAGTACGGGAAACTCCAGAAAAGAACTTAGATCACTTATTTGAGCTGAAATCTAATGGGTATCTCTACCCACATCTCAACTAACTCATCTCCTCTTTTAGCAGGGTGAAAAAGCCAGTCTTTAACCCCCTTTATAGCAGCCCTATCTAAAATTTCATAGCCACTTGATCTACTCAGGCGGATTGATCCTGCCTTACCATCCTTTTTAACCAAAACCTCAAGGAGCACCTTCCCTTGATAACCCCTCCTCCTTGCCAATAAAGGATATTGGGGAGGAATATTTTTCTTGTAAATAGGCAGAGCATAGGTAACTGGAGCAGGAGAAGGAGAATCAGGTATACCCTTTATCTTTGGTAGAGCCATTGGTATATCCACCATATCGGGTACGAAAGAATTATCTTCCTCTAAAAAGGTATCTTCTTTTTTTATAGCAGGAAGATCTACTGGTAAAAGGCGGGCAATGGTTTCATTCTTTTTTGTGGGCTTCTCTTTACGTATCAGTCTTTCGGGCTGGGTTCTTTCTTTTTCCTTTTTCTTTGGCTCAACCCTCGGTTTTAGCTTGACCTTTTTTGTTATCTTTTTTTTTAAGACAGGCTCTTTAACAACTATTGATGGGCTCTTAATTAAAGGAGCTTTTTTAACTGGTCTTGACTTGACTATATCAATGGTCAGGGTTTTCGGAGGAACCTTAATAGAAACAGGACTCTTAAACGTGTCTAACTCCACCAATGCTAAAAGTGAATGCAGGATCAAGGCCATTAAAAAAGCAGGGAGAAGCGATCGACTCATGGTTTGCTCTCCATAATGGTCTGCAATGAAATCTTGCTGAGTCCAGCCATCCTTATCTGATCCAGCACATGAAGGAGTAGCTGGCATGAGACCCTTTTATCAGCAAAAAGGAGGATCCCTGGGCTATCTTGTTCTTTTGCCCTTAGTTTTAAAAGCCGGGCAAGATCTTTTAAGGGTATCCGATTATTATCCAATAAAATGTCACCGTTATCCTTGATAGTTACGGACAATAATAACTCTCTTTCTATCTTAGCGGATGAGGAAGTGGGTAAATTAACAGATACGCCTCTATGAACAGCCATGGAGAGCATGGCATAGATAAAGAAAACAAGGAGAAGAAAAACTATATCAATCAGGGGGAGAATTTCAATTCTGGCCCTTCTCTGTGTTCCAAGATTAACCTTCATGGGATATTACCTCTCTCATGTTAAAATATTCATCTGTTATCCCATAGCAACAAATCTTCTTAAGAACCGCCTTACTAAATTCTAAACCCTAAGCACTAAACCCTAAACAAATCCAAAATTCAAATGTTCAAAATTCAAAACTTACTAAAATAATGTTTCCCCAAAACATACAACTCCAAACTTGTTTGGTTCATTTGGATTTTGATATTCGAAATTGTTTAGTATTTCTTATTTAGGGTTTAGTATTTCAATCCTGGATTCCATGATATATCTTTCACCTGCTTAATATTTTCATGTTTCTATGTTCCCTGATAAGCATTAAGGTTTTACGTTATTGTTTGATTGATTAATCTTCTCGTAGACTATTTCCAGGCTTGTGGCGTACTTTTCTATAGTTGCTGCTGCCTTCTCCATCCTGGAATTGAAGTAGTTATAAGGAAAGAGTGAAAGAATAGCTATTCCTAATCCAGAGGCGGTTGTTATAAGGGCCTGGGCAATCCCAGCCGTTACTGCCTGGGGCTCCTCGATCCCTGCGCTTCCCAGGAATTTAAAGGAAATAATAATCCCTATAACTGTACCAAAAATACCCAGGAGTGGAGAAACCGTGATTAGGGTATCAAGTATGGGAAGATGCTGTCCCATCCTCTCTAATTCATCCGAGGCAGCTGTCTCCATTGCCTTTGACATGCTAAACTCCCTATGAAGGATGCCTGCCACCAGGATACTTATAATAAAATCCTTTGAATCTCCGATTCTTGCCCTCACAGCTTCCCAATCGCTTTTTTCAGCCAAAGATAGAACCTCATTAACCAGGGCCTGATCCCTCCTATGATCCTCACCTATCCAGAAGATTGCTCTCTCAATTATCACAGTCAGTGCTATTATTGAGCAGATTAAAAGGGGATACATTATGGGGCCGCCTTTAATAAATAAATCGATCATGGTTTCTCCTTTTCAGCCTCTCCTCTTTTTGAAAGAATTGTAACACGAGGGGTTTTGCTAATCGGGTTTTTGTCAACAAGCACCGGACATTGATAGACTGTGCTTATATTATCGGCTGTTATCACCTCAGCAGGTTCACCTGTTTTGAAAACACTGCCTTTATTCAAAAGAACTATCCTATGGCAGTATTGTGCGGCCAGGCTGATATCATGGGAAACGATAACCACACTGAGCCCTTGTGTCTCTGCCAAAGATGAAATAATTTCAAATATTTCCACCTTGTGCCTTATATCAAGGAAAGATGTTGGCTCATCCAGCAAGATTATTTGAGCCCTCTGGGTCAATGCCCTGGCAATAAGCACCCGCTGTTTCTCTCCTCCTGACAACTCATGTATGGAGCGCCCTGCCAGATCAAGGGTGTCAGTGATCTGCATAGATTGTCGAGCTATTTCCAGGTCTTCTTTTCCCTCAAAAGGAAAGAGGCCTAAATGGGGAAAACGACCCATAAGCACCACTTCAAAGACCGAAAAAGGGAATCTAAATGTTGACTCCTGAGGTACCATGGCAATACGTCTGGCAATATCACCTCTTATATAACTGGACATGGGTTTATTCAGGAGTAAAATTTCTCCCTTGTGTATCTTAAGAAGGCCATCCATAATCTTTAACAAGGTGCTTTTGCCTGAACCATTTGGACCTATCATCCCTACAATTTCGCCCTTTTTAAGTTCAAAATCTATCTCTTCAAGACACCATTGGCGATCATAGGCGAAGTAGACACCTTTAAGGATCAGCTCTGAGTCCACTGGATACCTCTCGCCTTTAAAAGATATATGAAGAAAGGGGCCCCTAAAAAGGCGGTTATTACTCCTACCGGTAATTCACTGGGAGATATTATGGTCCTTGCCAGGGTATCTGCGGCTATCAAAAAAACGGCACCTCCAAGGGCAGAGGCTGGTATCAATTGCCTGTGATCAGGGCCAAGAAACATCCTCATCAGGTGTGGTACAATCAGGCCAACAAAACCTATTATTCCAGAAAAAGCTACAACCACACCAGTGATTAAGGATATTCCAAGGAATGATACCCACTTTAACAATTCTACCTCGACACCCATCTGAAGGGCAGATTTTTCTCCTCCCACTATAAGATTTAGATGACGGGAAAAGAAATAAATTATACATGAGACAATGAGGATAAGTGGAAGACATATTGATAGCTGAACGTACTTGCTTTGTGAAAGGTCACCATAAAGCCAGAAAAGCATGGAATGAAGCCTGGCATCACTTGTGGTGGAAATGAAAAACATTATTACAGCCGTAAAAAAGGCATTAACAATTACCCCGGTAAGAAGTAATGTTGATGATTCCAGTCCTCCATGGCGGCTGCTAATGCCCATCACCAGTAAAATAGTAAATAAGGCGCCCATAAAGGAGAGAAGGGGTACACCAAATGTAAACCCAAGACCGAAAACAATACCTATAATGGCACCTACTGCAGCTCCACTTGATACACCAAGAATAAAAGGCTCTGCCAGGGGATTTCTCAGGAGGGCCTGGAATACAACACCGCCAAGAGAGAGTGTAAAACCAACCAGCCCTGCCAACAAGATCCTCGGCAATCGTATCTTAAACAGAATCATCCATGCCGTCTGATCAACTGGTCTAAAGCCAGTGACCCAAGCAAGAACATCCCTTAAGGAAATTTTGGCGGGGCCCAAACTTAAAGAAACAAAGGTTATAATGACAAGTACCCCTGTCAATATTAGCCCTGTATATATTACCTTTAAGGGAGTTATCCCCTGCCCGCTCGTGCCTGTCCGCCACGCTTTGCCCGTCCGCCATCGGCTGAGCCTGAGGCGAATGTCGGGCGGGCTTGGCAGGCGGGCCTGATTTTTATTACCTTTCATGTCATTCTATGTAATGTCAGTGGTCCGTTGTCAGTGGTCCATGGACACTCTTCCATTCAATCTCTGGGTGTATTAATCTGGCCATCTCTTCTAATCCGCTCACTATTCTTGGAGCAGCCCGGTCTATCAGATCAGAATCTATAAGATAGACACTCCCGTTTCTGACCGCTGGTAAGGTAGGCCATTTAAACCACTCCTTTCTGGCCTTCTCAAACTCCCCCCTTCGTTCCATAGATGAGATGATGATCACATCCGGACCCTTTCTTATTATCTCCTCCATACTTAATTTTGGGTAGGTAATAGGCTGATCCCCTGTCATATTCCTCCCACCAGCCAGTTGAATTATGTCATGGTGTATTGTGCTTCCATTTACGCTCATAAGGGGTTTCACGTTTATAACCAAAAGGACGAGTGGTTTTCCTTTGTTTCTTACTGCCTTAATGGCACTGGTGACCCTTTTTCTGAGACAACTAACCAGCCTTTTTGCCCTATCAGCTACGCCACATAGCTCCCCTAATCTCTCTATTGTATCTAAGACCTGATTTACCTTTCGAGGATTGACAACATAAACCGGGATACGGGCTTCTTCCAGCATTTCAACATCCCCTCTCTTGTTTCCATCAGCCGTAGCAATAACAAGATCAGGATTTAGTGTTATTACCTTTTCAACATTTATATCGGTATAGGCACCTACCTTTGGTTTTTTCTGCGCTTCCTTGGGAAAATAGCTAAATCTGGTAACACCCACAAGCCTATCCCCCAATCCAAGAAAATAGATTATCTCTGTAATGCTTGGTGCTAAAGAAATGATCCTCATGGGGACAGAGCTTAAAATCACATTCCTGCCCATGGAATCATGGAATACAGTTGCATGTGAGGATAGAGGCGAAGAAAAGAGGAGAAAAATTAAAAACAGTTTTAAATAAGACTTTTTACTCATGGCATAACTATTTTGTAAGTGGTCACTGAGTAATCGGGTTATGAGGGCCTTCCTTCAGTTCCGAGGCTCCCGGGCTGGTCTTTTAAGCGACTTATCTGCAGGGGAATCTTGCCCCCTCCGCATTGCCCCGCTATTAGCGGGACCTGCAGTTTCCCCCACAGATAAGACGCAAAAAGACAGCGCCCTTCCGCCAGTCACTTCAGAAAAGCCCTCATAACCCCTCCAATGACCGGATTTATGAAAGGCCCTGTGATCAATTAATTAAATGATCTTTTAAGGAGCATAATATCAAAAAAAATCCTTAAATCCAGATGGATTTAAGGACTGCACCCTGTTTCCTTGATCCTTAAATAATCGGCTCGTGCCGGCACAATATTACCAAAGTGGCAGGTCTTCTGACTCCCCCGCCCTTTTAGCGACCTTCCCATCCCGACTTATCGGAACAGTGGTATATACATGCTAAAGGGTTCCCTTTTCCTATTAAAAAGAAAAGGGCGGGGTTACAGCGGCGGGACCGTTCCCGCTTTTAACGGGATTCCCTTTTAAACCATCTCGGCACCACTAATGGTAGATCAAAGATTAAAAATATTGGCCCTAATTTCAAAGGAAAGAGGTTAAAACTTCCTCATCTTTTTTCTAAGTCTTTTGGCAGCCTTTGCCTGTTTCTTTTTCTTCTGGACACTCGGCTTGTCATAAAACCTTCTTTCCTTTATCTCTGAGTAGAAACCCTCCTTTGAAAGCTTTCTCTTTAGATCTCTTATGGCCTTTTCTATCTGATTATTATATACAATTACTTTCATAAAATTAGTTTAATGCAGCTTAAAGTCACCTCCCTCTTTTAAAAATATATTAAAATTGTATCTGCTTTTCCCTCTCCTTTGATCAACAACCCAATGTGAATTATATATGTGACTGAGTAATTGTCAATATTTTTATTTTATGTTTTTATTTTATGTAGCTATCCAACCACGAAGTCACCAAGACACAAAAAAAATAATTGCATTATAATCTTGGTGACTTCGTGTCTTGGTGGCTGAATAGTAACTATTTTTCTACTGAACCCTCTCCAACCTCACAACAGATTCTATATGATAGGTATTTGGAAATAGATCAATTGGCTGAACCTCTTCTAACTTATACCTATCTTTTAACAAAGCGATATCCCTGGCCAATGTGGCAGGGTTGCAGGAAATGTAAATAATTCTATCAGGTAACAATCGAAGGATCTGCTCTATCACTTTTCTATGCATTCCTGTTCTTGGTGGATCAGTGACTAACAAGTCTGGTTTACTATTAAATTGAGACAACAACATCCTCACATCCCCACTTAGAAACTCACAGTTATCTATTCCGTTCAACAGGCAATTCCTCTTGGCATCTGCTATTGCATTATCCGATATATCCACGCCAATTATTCTTAAGGCCTGTGGAGCCAGAAAGATAGAAACTGTCCCTGTCCCGCAATAAAGATCAAGAACAGTCTCTTTTTCTGTCAAAGAGGCAAAATCCTTTACCGACTGGTATAATCTCTCTGCCATAGGGGTATTTGTCTGGAAAAAGGAATTTGCAGATATCTCAAAAGTAAACGACCCTATTTTATCCCTGATATTCCTCTCACCTGTGAGAATTCTTTCCTGCTCGCCAACTGCTGTCCCTCCCTTTCTGGTATTGATATTATTTACTATAGAGGCAATTTCCTTGAATTGACCCTTAAGTATTGAGGCCAGGGTCTGGACAGGGGGATCTCTCTGCTCACTCGTTACTATATTCACCATCCATTCATTGAAGGCATAGGAATGGCGTAACATTAGGTAGCGCCAAAATCCCTGATGGCTTCTAAGGCCATAGACAGGTATTCCACTATCCGCCACAAATCTCTTTACCTCCCTTAATATCTCATTGCCTTTTTCTTTCTGAAGAAGGCATCCATTAATGTCTATGATCTTATCAAATGTGCCTGGTACGTGAAGACCGAGGGCGAAATTTTTATTGCCCCTTTTCTCATCCATCTCCTTAGGTAAAAGCCATCTTTTGTCTGAAAAGGAGAATTCCATCTTATTTCTATACCCAAATATCTGGTGAGAGGGTAAAACATGGTGTATCTGAAAATCAGTAACCTTGCCAATATGGTTAAGTAAATCCCTAACAAAGGACTGCTTGTATTCCAACTGTTTCTCATATTCAATAAATTGCCAGTTGCAACCACCGCAATAATCGCTATAAGGACAGGGGGCAATTATTCTATCGGGAGAGGGCTCTATAACTTCTAAAACCCTTGCCTCGGCAAAGTTCTTTTTAACCCTGACCGCTTTTGCATTAATCCTGTCACCCGGGACAGTGTTGGCTACAAAAATTGCTTGTTTTTTCAGATGGGCAAGTCCCCTGCCACCGTAAACAACTTTCTCCACTGTCAGCTCTATTGTATCTCCCTTTCTTATATCCATCTTCCTTATAAATGCCTAAAGTGAGCTAAAGGTAGTAGTTATTCAATTCTTCTGCTGTATTATCAAAATCGTAAGTATCTTCTCAATATTTCAGGATTTTGTAGGGGCTTGATTCACTCGCACGCCTCGTCCAGCAGAGCGGGACGGGCAGGTCAAGCCCGATACTTAGGGGTTCGATAACCTGTCGAGAGCCTCAAGGTCGAACGAATCGAACCCCTACAATATGCATAATTTAGAAAGGCCTATTTTGCTACCAAGTATTACCCTTAATATTAAGAAGATGCAATCGCAACAGTTCCTTACCAAAATTTTAGATTTTTTTCTCCTGCATATTATGTTAGATAATTAAGTTATAAGTGCCTAAAATTGCAAGTGAGTTAAAGTTAAATTTATTTACTTCTTTAACTTTGATGCATTCGTAAAAAGTCATAGGCCGAGGTCATTGCGAGGGCTTTAGCCCGAAGCAATCTAATAAATACAAGAACTTATGGAATATGAGATTGCTTCGCTCCGCTCGCAATGACATGCTTTTTGACTTTTTA
>JAUWZV010000018.1 GCA_030615105.1 Desulfobacteraceae bacterium | reverse complement strand
AGCGGATTGGGCTTCAGCTTTATCGGGCATCTCCACGAATCCGAACCCTCTTGATTCTCCACTGTACTTGTCCTTAATGATTTTCACGGATTCAACCTGCCCGAAGCCCTCAAACGCCTGTTTTAGGTCCTCCTCGGTGGCCTTGTACGACAAACTGCCTACATAGATATTCATTCTGACCTCCTTATAAATCTGTAATATTATATCGGAATCTCTTTAATTAATTCTAAAATATTTCTTTAGTGAATCGATAAAGCAATCAAAAACAGACTATTGAATAGGGTTTCTCCAAATACTGCTGTCAGATTAAGACTGCTCAAGGCCCCGGTTAAATAGGTTTCGCCCCAGTTGAATAAGTTAAGGCATTCAACCCCAGTTGAACACCCGGAGGGTACCCGGTTCAACGGGGCAGGCCCCGGTACGATCCCGCCTCAGCGGATCTCCGACATGCTGACCTACCCTAGAGGAATAGGTTTCATCCGATGAAATATGCTTCGCATTCCATTGGGCAGACATTCCACCCAGTACGATCATGTGACCTACCCCGGTTAAATAAAAGTACAAAGGCATTTAACGGGGTAAACACGGCAGGCAAGGAATAGGTGAAAGTGAATTACAGTCAGGAAGCAGAAATAATGCCCCTATGGCTTAATCTTCTCAAGTATCTCGCCTGCACCATTTAAAATAAAAAGTGCAAATCCATTTTCAAATGCATTACGTGTCAACTCTTCATACTGGATAGTCTGGACCTCATATTTTTGCCCCTCTTCGAGTGCCATATGTTTGAGGCATTCCTGGGCTTCCTCCTTCTCCAGAAAGGTTGGTATAAACGATATATCCTGTTCTTCGTAATGCTGCCCCAAAAACTGCTCATTTCCACCAGGATCTAACACCACGACCCAGACCCACTGATCCCCTTGAATAGAATTACTAATTGGATGCTCCTTTCTAAAGTGATATGTTTATAGACTTAGTGCTTCGATTCATAAGTTCGATTACAAACTTACTTAGACTTCGGCTGAGTTCCCTGTGGTTTGCCCTCGGCCATGAGCCCCCGACGTGAGATCGGCCGAACGCTCGGCCCGAATGGAACTCAGGGTCGAAGACAATTGCTCCGAGCTAACTTGTTAAAATACGTCACTGTATTTGCGAATAGAAGCACTAAGGTTCTGGAAGAATAAACTCCCATTGGCACCAGGCATCATCGGGATGAGGGCCGGGGGGACAAAATATACATTGAACCCTTGCCCTTGGATCTATCACCTTGATAACATTATTGAAACAGGCATCAAAAGTAGGTTTGCAGGGAAACTCCCCTTTTCCTATTTTAACTCTCTGCTCCTGTGGGGGGCAGCGTTTGCAGGTCCACATTGCCCTGTTAGTTGAAAGCTCATATTCATAACCAAAGCCGGGTGCCCAGCTCATGAAGTTAATTGTCTTTATGATGTTATCCAACCCTCCCCCTTGCAAATTGAGAAAATTCTTGGTCCTTTTGGCCTCAATCATAGAGCCGATTCCCCACATCCTTACATCGAGCTCAAGTGCCGCATCCAATCCATACTTTTCCTCCACTCCGCTAAACCACAGACCGTCAACCGTCAACCAGTTGTGCGAATACATCTTTATCAGTTCTATCAGTGTGTCTTTTTGCAGCTTTTCTAATTCTTGCGAGACAGGATTATCCATTGTAAACCCCTGTGCTTTCTGGAAAAAGAATCTTCCCAGACCCCTTTCATGAAATTGGCTCAGAAATTTCAAAAGAGGGTCAACGGATATAAGTTGTCTTTTCCTTTATATCCTTTCTGCGTGTTTGGTGTGATTCACCACCTGCCTTGCCAAGGCACACAAGAGCCAAAGGCATTTTCGCGGGATCAATACCAAGTATCTCTCTCATGGCTGCCTTATCAAATAAGGTAAACCACAGGCTGGCAAGGCCTAGGGCATGGGCCGCGAGATGTATATTCTGTATGGCAGCAGCACAGGCATGCTGATAGCCCACACCACCATCTTCAAGGAACATATCTAAGCCTGTCTTTTTGGGATCTCCTACCACAGCGATTATAACAGGGGCCGATTGTAAAAAGTCGACCTTATAGGATTCCAGCCACTTCCAGCCGCTTTTTTCAAGCCCCCATTTTCTGCACCTTTCAGCCTCAGAAAAGATCTTTTCCTTTACCTCCGCCTTTGTGACAACGATAAATTCCCAGGGCTGAAGGTTGAGTGGAGAAGGTGCCCAAATGGCAGCTTCAAGAATTTTTTCAATTGTGTCCTCACCGATTGGTTCAGACAAAAACTTCCGACAACTCCGCCTTTCTTTAATAGCTGTAAAAACATCCATATTTCTCCTCCTTTCTTTTAAAAGAAAATTTAAAAAACCTGATCCTACCCTACCCTCTTCTTCACAAGAACTTCCTTTCTCACCTATTGTCTTTCTTAATCTTTGTAAAAGGTGCCTCCTGATTTGGCCATTTCTATGAGAAGGGTTGCTGAGCTGAACCGGACCCCGTGCTCGGCCTCAAGCTTAACAAGATGCTCGTACACATTATGTATTCCCCATGCGTCTGCGTAACGGAGTATCCCTCCTCTGTAAGGTGGAAAACCGGTTCCATATATCATGGCCAGATCCATATCCTGGGGTCTATCGCAGATCCCCTCCTGGATCATGTATACGGCCTCGTTAATGGCCCTGGCCAGCATCCGATTCACTATCTCTTTGGAGGACACCTCTTTAGATGCAATACCGTTTTCCTTCAAATAAGTTTCAATCACCTCGAGCACCTTCGGGTTGGGGACAGTCTCCTCACCACTGTAATCGTACCACCCCGCTCCGGTCTTCCGCCCATAGCACCCGGTCTGATAAACCCTCTCGAGAATAGGGGACATCTTCCAGCGTTTTCCAAAGGATTTCTCGAAATTCTTTCCCACATGGTAGCCGATGTCAATCCCTGTGAAGTCATTCAGGGTTGCGGGTCCCATGGGCATCCCGAAATCCAGCATGGCCTCATCGATTTTTAAAAAATCCACCCCTTCTCCCACCATAAAGGCGGATTCACTTAAGAAGGCCGAAAGCTGCCTCGAGACATAAAAGCCGGGTCCATCGTTGATCACGATTGGCACTTTGCGGATGTCCCTTGCATAGGCCACGCTCGTTGCCAGGGTCTGATCCGAGGTTTCATTTCCGCAGATAATCTCCAGAAGCTGCATTCGCTCGGCCGGATTGAAAAAATGAAGGCCAATCATCCGAGACGGATCAGCAAGCACCGAGGCCATCTCTGTGATGGGCAAGGCTGATGTGTTCGTTCCAAAAACCGCTTCGGGTCGGCAGATCCCATCGAGATACTTCCAAATATCCTGCTTAATCTTCATATCCTCCACAACGGCCTCGATTACCAGATCCGCCTCACCCAGGTCCTCCAAAGATGTGGTGGTGGTCAGTCGCTCCTGCATAAGTTGATGGAGATCTTCCTCGGTCATCTTGCCCTTCTTTATAGGGTAATCAAAGGTCTTCCGAATGGCAGAAAGGCCCTTCTGGATGGTCTCATCATTAATGTCCCAGAGTATGGCATTGAACCCGTGCCGGAGAAGGAGGCTAGTAATACCTGAGCCCATGGCCCCGCCTCCAAGCATACCTACGATTCTGATCTTTTTAGGCCCTACCCCTTTGATCCGCGGGATTCTCCCTGCCGCCCGGGTGTTGAGGAAGATCTCCATGAGGTTCTTGGCTATGTCAGAAACAGCACAGTCGCAAAAGAGCTCTGCCTCAACTTTAAGGTCTGCCTCAAAATCATCACTGAGCCCTCGTTCCATTTCCTCAATGGCCTTGAATGGGGCAATGTAGCCTTTTGCCTTCTGGGCCGCTATCTGCTTTGCAAAGGCGATAATCCCCTTCTTTTCTTCAGGGCTTGGAAGCCGATCCGTGCGCATGCGTGTAATCCGATTCCTGTGTTCCAATTCACCGGCAATAAAGCCGCGAGACACATCAAGGGCCTTTTCCAGAAGATTCTCATGTAGGACCACCTCATCGATGCATCCCTTTTCCATGCCCTGCTCTGAAGTAATCGCATTTCCTGTTGTGATCATCTGGAGGGCATCAGGAAGGCCAACAAGGCGGGCAAGCCTCTGGGTTCCGCCTGCACCAGGGATAAGACCGACCTTTACCTTTGGCTGCCCCACCTGGACCCCCTGTGCCGCAATCCTGTAATGACATGCCATGGCAATCTCCAACCCTCCCCCGAGGCAATTCCCGTTGATGGAAGCGATAACAGGTTTGGGAGCATCCTCGATGGCATTCACAAAACGATAATTGTCCATAACCTGCGAAAAGACATGATCTTTGTCTGTCATAGCCCTGATCTCGGTGATGTCAGCCCCTGCAATGAAGTTTTTTCCTGAACCCGTCAGCATACAGCCTTGACCTCATCGGCTGAAAAAGCCCCTGATAATGCCTCAGCAATATCTTTAACAAAGGGTTCAGATAGTTGGTTGACAGGTGGGTTGTTCAGAGAGAGCACGGCTATGCCATCCTTCAGCTCGACCTTTACAGTCCTGTAATCCGTCCTCATGATAGGCACATTCATGTTCTTAGGTTCACCCCCCAATCCATTCGACTTCTTTTCATCTTATATCTTCTGCAGGGCTACATCATTGTGAAATGTCCAGCCCTGACCCCATCATTCATCAGGAACTACCATATAAATGTCATCTTACTTTTGACCCGGGCATGAGCGTTTTCAAGATATCTTCCTTTCCTACGATCCCAACTAACTTCCCTTCATCAACAACAGGAAGGGTGTGAAAACTCCTGTCTACCATGATAGTGGCAACTTCCTCGATACTCATCTCAGGCGTGACAGTGACCGGATTTGGAGTCATGGCATGGGCCACAGTGGTGGCTGAGATCTTCTGAGCTTCCCTTTCGATATGTTTCATGGAGGTCAGGGGAATGAACCCATCCAGAAGAGTAAAAACGGAGGGGATTGGAAACTTTTTTTGCTGAGTGATCAGGTCACTCTGGCAGAGTATCCCCACCATCTTCCCAGTTCCACCCACCACAGGAACGCCGTTGATACGTTTTTCTAAAAGGATCTTTGCAGCATGTGCAATCTCCATCTCAGGCGAGACGGTAATCAGGTCTCTTGTCATGATATCTTTTGCCTTGAGCATTGAACCACCTCACTTTCATTCATGGAGAAGATCTGAATATAAGATCATGGCGTCCTAACGTATAAAAATACTGATAAAATGGCTGTTCTCCAACACTAAAAAGTTTCCGAATCAGAGAAAAGACCTCATGAGCTTCAAAACACATAGTCAATTTCATTCACTTTATTTAATACCGTGGGCATAAAATAGTTGAACATGCTCAATAAAGCGTGGAAGATGTAGGGTCGAGTTTTATACCCGACCTTAAACAGGTGGCATATAAATAAGCCTAAGGCTTATAAAATGCCACCCTACATTTTTATGTTGGTTCAGGTTTTATAACATACAATAAGTCCACAGGATATTGAGCGATTACAAATAGTTTTCATTTTTATCATGCAATCTTTATTAAATCTGTAGTGTACCGCTTTAACGGTGCCAATAGATGCAGCCCTAAAGGACTGCGCTACCCGCCCGCCTCGCCTGAGGCGAAGCCGATGGCGGGCAGGCATTCTTTAGATGCAAGCAATTATATGCTCTGGGTAATAACTATCAAATTTATGCTGACATGGCAAATAAAGAAATAAAATTTTAGATTTGATTATACAATGATATTGGCTTTCTGAAGAATGGATTACACAAGGCGAAGACGAGATGTGAGTCTGATCTCTACTTCGCAGATTCTATCTTTTCCATTCTTATAAAGAACATAAGTAGTGAAGGTATGATAAAGATCACGAATATGGAAGATATGGCAAGCCCCCCAAGGATAACACTTCCGAGTCCCCTGTAAATCTCTGAACCAGGTCCCGGTACAACAACAAGGGGGAGCATACCAAAGATACTGGTAAAGGTGCTCATATAAATTGGCCTTAGCCTTGTCCTGGTGGATTCAAGTATGGCCTCACGGTACTCCATACCGTAATTCCTGATATTATTGAGGGCCTGGTAAACAATCAGTATTGCATTATTTACAACCACTCCGATAAGTATGACAAAACCGAGCATGGTCAATACATCAAGGGGCTGAGGCTGGATAAATATGTTCATAAGTTTAAGACCAACAAATCCACCTACTGCTGCGAAGGGAAGGGTAAATAATACTACAAGGGGGTAGATGAAATTACCAAACAACCCGGACATTAAAAGATAGATAATTACTGCGGCCAGGATGAAATTCCACTGAATTGCCCCTCTTGTTTGTGTCAGTTTATCAGCTTCACCACTCAATTTGATATTCACACCCTGTAGCATTCCCTTGGTTTTAAGAAGGGGTACGAGTTTGTCACGAATTACATCCATTGCCTCTTCAAGGGATATGGTCTTGGGCGGTGTTACCTGAAGAGAAATTGTCCTCTGTCTTTCAAGATGTCTTATTTGAGTAACACCTGTTGATCTTTCCAACCGTGCAAAAGAGGAAATTGGCACAATCTTCCCTTTCGGTGTAGCAATAAGGGCATTATAGAGTTCTTCAGGTGTGGAAAAATCCTTATCAGATGCCTTAAGAACAAGGTCAACCTTTTTCTGACCCTTCTGCTTGAAATCACCCACCTTCCTGCCGTCCAGGAGAACATCCAGCTGAATACCCAGATCACTGGAGCTCATCCCTGCCGCCCTTAGACGGTCCCTTTCAGGAATAATATTGATTTCTGGATAGAGAAGCTCGATGGAAGGGACAGGTCTTACCTGGGCTCCAGGAATTTCTCTTCGTATCATCCCGAACATGGTACCAGCAACCCGAACGATTGTGTTTAAATCTTGCGCACTGACATCCACATCAATGGTTCTCCCACCGCCTGTCCGTGTCTGGAATATCCCGGCCTGATTCGTCACACCGAATATTCCCGGGATACTGTTTATCGTTTTAGATAAAAGTGGCAGAAGCTCCCCGGCACGCTGCTCATGTTTACTCATGGTACCGACAAACATAAATCTATCCGCACCCACATAAAATATTTCCTTTATGGCCGGCAGGCCTTTGTAGTCCTTGTCTATGTAAGGATTAACAGAATGGAATATATCCTGCCCTATTTCTTTCCTCTCCTTGTAAGAGAGCCCGGGAGGTGGAACCATTATGCTAAACACGAAGTTTCTGTTTCCCTGGGGAAGGTACTCCATCTTGGGTATTAGAAATACGGCTAATGATATGGAAAAGATGGTCAAGACTGTGACGGTTGTTATCCTTGTCATCCAATTTCTTGTAGCCAATCCAACCAGACTCATTATCTTATCAACCAGGGAAAATCCTATCCCTGTCAGGCGGCTCCCCTTAAATGTATTTTGATTTTTTCGTAGGCCAAACAGCTTATTGGAGAACATCGGGATAACAGATATAGCAACAAAGAGGCTTAATATAATGGCACAGGTCACGGCTATTGCAATATCCCTGAATAATTGACCTGCTTCTTCCTCTATAAAGACAATGGGAAGGAAGACGGCTACCGTAGTAAGGGATGATGCAAGTATTGCCCCCCACACCTCTTTTGTTCCTTCATAGGCGGACTGGAAGGGAGATTTGCCCATCTTTCTGTGACGGTCGATATTTTCGAGAACCACAATAGCACTGTCCAGAAGCATTCCTACTGCGAATGCAATCCCTGCAAGGGAAACAACATTCAGGGTTCTTCCAAATGAGCTTAAGAAAATAAAGCTTCCAATGATACTGATGGGAATAGCAGTGGCAATAACAACAGTCGAGGAAAAGCTTCTCAAAAAGACTAAAAGAACCAGAATGGCCAGCGTTCCACCAATAAGAATATTTGTTTGAACCAGCTTGATTGCACCTCTGATATAGGGTCTCTGATCATAACCCCAATGCAGGTAGATCCTATGGGGTTTTAATCTTTCCGCATTTAGCCAGTTAACGATCTTTTCAACCCTATCTGTCAACTCAAGTATATTTGTGCCTGGTTCAGGTTTAATGCCTGTTACGATTGCCCCGCTACCCTTGTGGATGATCTCGGCCGTTAACTTTGCGTATCCAAATCTTACGGTGGCAATATCCGAAAGAAAGATCCGCTTCTGTCCTGTTGATTTGATGACAATACTTTCAAGATCCTCGGCTGATTGAAATTCAGCCACCGTCCTGATCCTGAAGTCTCTTCTTCCGACATCCATGCTTCCCGCAGATATATTCACATTTTCTGCATTCAGGACCTTTATAACATCTCCGATTGTCAGGCCATATGCAGCAAGTTTTTCGGGCTTCAAAATGATGTGCATCTCTCTTTCCGTCCCGCCACCTATAAAGAGATCAGCAACACCTTCCACCCTTTCAAGATATTGCTTTATTTCATTTTCAAAAAAGGTTCTGTAGGTGTATATGGAATTTGGATTATCTGCGGTCGTTTTCAGCATCATCCAGATTATAGGAGATGTGGCAGCCCCTGTAGCGCTGATTACAGGTCTTTCCACATTTTGAGGGTATGACCTGACCTCGTTCAGTTTGTTTGAAACCCTCAGGAGTACATCATCAATGTTGGTGCCAAGCTTGAATTTAAGCGTTATTTCGCCTCTGTTGTTCGATGATGTGCTTTCCATCTCGACAAGATTTGGGATTCCCTTAAATACCTCTTCCTGTTCTTCGATGATTTCCCGCTCGATCTCATAGGGAGTGGCACCGGTCCAGACTGTTCTAATGGTAATCTGGGGCACCTCCAGACTTGGGCTTAACTGATAGGGCAGTCTATAAAGCCCGATAAATCCGAAAAGGAGAATTACGAGAACGCCAACGATAACTTTAACAGGATCATTTATAGAAAACTTAATAGGATCCATAGTCTCTTAATAAAATTATTATTCTCTCTGGCAAAAAATAAATACTAAATTTTAATATCGAAAAAGTAACATCTCAATATTCAGTGGATTGATAAAAGGCTTACGCCTAAATTCCTAATTCGGAGTTTACCCGTAAGGGTTTTATCCACAAGATATTGAGTAATTACTCGAAAAAGGTACAAAATACTAAACACTAAATCCTAAACTCTAAACAATACCAAATATCAAAATACAAATGCTTCCGAGTTCCGTATTCCGAAACTCGGAATTCGGAAAACAAAACATGTTTGGAGTTTACTATGAAGTTATTTAATGGTTTTGTATTTAAAACATCTTAATTTGGAATTTGTTTAGGCCTGCCCTGGTGCGACGTTGCTCAAACATAGTGTGGTCGTTGGAATATTTTGCAACTGAATTCCATATACACATACCTTGTAAACCAGGTCTGGGCCAGGGATTTAGACCTGCCCGCAATGCCTTTGAGTTAATCTATAGAAATACCAGAAAATAAAGTTATACTGATAATTATCAATTTAATGCCAGTTTTAATGCATGGCAGGCGGGTATTAGAATTTCGGATTTCAAGGTTGAACATACAATCTGTAATTCGCAACTCAACTTTTTAAGTCATGTTTTGTCCCTGCTTGTCCGTCTTATTTTATTCTACTTCTTTTATGATTATGACAGGCTGGCCATCCCTTAGTCTTTCATTTCCCTTGACAACAACCTTCATACCCTCTGAAATCTTCTGTGCATTTACGCCGGCCTTCATCCCCTTATATCCCACAACTTGAGTGGGTATGATCATTGCTTTTTCGTCAACCACGGCAAAAACCACTGTTTTTCCGGACATATTTAAGACAGCATCTCTTGGTACCATAAGGGTATTTATTCTTTCACCCACTGGCAATCTCACCCTTGCCTCCATTCCCTCCATGAGTGAAGTGGGGTCGTTAATTCTGATCTTAACGGGGAATGTTCTTGTTGCAATATCACCTCTCGGTATGATTGCGGTGATTGTTCCGCTCTTTTTCATTCCGGCTGCAGTTGCCTTGGCTGCCATACCGGATTTTAGATATTTTATCACTTCTTGTGGAACCTCCACGATTATATCCACGGCATCATCCCGTGCTATTGTTGCCACGGTCTTACCCGGTGAAAGCCATTCCCCGCGTGCAACATGTTTTTTTATTATCACTCCGTTAAAAGGTGACGTGATGAGCGTTTTTTTAAGCTCTATTTCAAGGTGTTCAACCTCTGCCTTAAGGGCAGCTGCCCTTTTTTCAAGGCCCTTCACCTGGAACCACTGATCGTCGTAATCCTTTTCTGCAACAATCTTTTTTTTGTAAAGATTCTGTATTCTTTCAAAATCATTTCTTGCCCTTTCAAGGTCTGAAAGGACCTGTTCGTACGATGCCACTTTTGCCTGAAGTTTCTTCTCTAAGAGGTCGGAATTGAGCTTTACAAGCGCTTCCCCCTCTGTAATTCGCTGCCCCTCTTCAAATTCTGTGGCCTCTACGGCTCCACTTACCTCGGCGGAAACATCTGAGACCTCGAGATAGTAAACCGTTCCGATAAATTCCTCCTCAGGTGCGATCGTGCCGGTAGTAACCTTTGATACAACGACATTTGCAGGCGGTATCTCTTGTTTCTTTTCATTCTCAGCAGTCGAAAAAGTATGAAGTGCAAATATCAAAATAAGGAAAATCAATGTTGTTATATAAATTCTTTTAATCATTATTATTACCTCTGGCTTCTCTCCCTTTTTTAATATGGCATCTATTTCACGGTAAGACCAGTTCACAAATCTCACCATGCATTGCCAGCATACCTTTGGCAGTTATAACCCGCTGAATGTCAAGGCTCCCCATGACTACCTGGGCAATGATTGCAATTCGATATAGATTTGCCACATCATACTCCTCACTGAGCCCGTATGCACCATGGATTTCCATGGCATCAGAGGTTATCTCTTTGATATCATTAGCAACCAGTAACTTCAGGGCAGCTCCGTCCAAAAAAATATCTTCTCCACAATCTACCTTGGCACATACCTGATAAAGATACGCATTTATCGCATTGAGTTTTGTTATCATCCTGGCAAGTTTTGCCTGGGTCATCTGAAACTTGTGCCCGATAGGGCTGCCTCTATGGGTTCTTGTCCTGGCATAATTGAGGGATAGATCAATTGCCCTTTGGCCCACACCCACAAAAAGGGAGGAAAACGCAATCTTCCCTATAGCCTCCGTTCTCAAAAGGATTTCAAAACCCTGGCCCACCTTGCCAATAACATGATCATCTGGGGCAAAATAGTCTTCAAAATAGACATCCCCGTTATCAACGGCCTTTGTATGCACAAAGGTCTCTCTTTTACCGACCTTATAACCCCTTTTTTTAGACTCTACCAAAAAGGCGGTTGTATTATCGCCCGTCTTGGTAAAAATGATCATATGGTTACATATGCCCGAGTGGGTGATAAACCTCTTGGAGCCATTTATAATCCATCCACCATCCGCTTTTTTGGCCACGGTCTTTAACTGCGCAGGGTCAGATCCTGTATCGTCTTCAGTGAAGGCCAGTGCTCCAAGGGTGTCCAGGGAAATAAGCCCGGGAAGATATGTGGCCTTTAAAAAATCAGAACCATAATGTAAAAGGGGATATGCGAGCATAAAATTCTCAAACACCACCCAGGAGGGAACCAGAGAGGCATAAGATAGTTCCTTTAGTGCAATGATGAGCCCGGTAAATGATCCGCCCACGCCGCCATAGGCTTCTAGAAATACTGATCTAAGCAAGCCCATGGAAAGAAACTTCTTTCTGATCTCTTCAGGAAGTTCCCCTCTCTCATCCAGCTCTCTATAAATCGGCAAGATATCATTCCGCACAAATTTCCTGACGGCCTTTTTGATCTCTAACTCTTCAAAAGAAAAGCTTATGTCCATAACAATATCTTCACTATTTCTACGTCGAATACTTGGTACAAAAAGTCCCAATTATTCTCAGTTTGTAACTTGCCCTCCCCTTCTTCTTATCTCTTTTCTCAATTCCCTCAGATCTCTGAAGGAATGTACGGCTTTTGGTCGAGGACCTTTTAAGCTCCCGGCCTTTTTTGCGCTGGGAGCAATATCGCCTTGGCAAGATGGTCATGAATCTGCTTGGGGGAAAACTTGGTCATATCCTTTGCCAATTTGTGTACTTCTATGCCACACTTGAGAATGATGTCCAGTTCATGGCGAACCAATCCAAGCATATGTGCCGGCGCTACCAGTATTATATAACGGGCCTGGTTGGCCTGGGCAAGGCGCCTGCCCTTTTCCATAACCTTACGGGCGAAGCGGCGATCGAATTCTTCTTCATGTTGCGAGCGGTGGTCATCATAGCCATGAGCAGGGCCTCCATGAGGGGCGCGACCGCGACCCGTCTTTGTGTCAGCGTATAGGTCCCGTCCCGCTATCTCCTTCTCCGGGTTAAAAAGCTCCCCACGGTCAATCAGCCTGGGCCCGGATTCCAACTCTGGAAACTCCACCGGTTCCAGTGTAAAAAAGCGCGCATGCGCTCCACTGGCAACCACAACACAATAATCACTCATTTTATTTCCTCCATTAATTGCCACACCTTGGAAATATCATACCTGCTGTTTCAATAATTCATTATCCGATAATATAACCACTTTATACTACCGTAATTTATAATTAAGACCTGAGCTACTTTCAGAGCCAACAGTGGAGGCTTGACCTCATTCCTGTTTCCTAAATTTGATCATAGGCATTCATCAACAATGGGATAGAGGTAATCTTCATACGATAAGGCTTGAGAATCTGATGGGCAGATGAGTGGATATACCTTGTTCTGGCACTTAATACTAACTCCCCCGGAGGAAGATTGCACACAACTATTCTTTCTTTTTAGGAATAAGCTCCCGTACATAAAGAGCAATCCCCAACAACAGACATGTATTGGCAAACCTGAGGAATGAGCCAGGCCAGAGACCAAGCCACGTTAGGAAAAATAATTTATAGATTACACCAACAATGAGAGCCGCAGCACCCAATAAAATGACAATATTTGCTATATAATGGATGACTTTCATATGTATACCTCCCTTCTAAATATTCCTGGCCGAAAATTACGAAGCTCTCTCCTTCCGGAAGAGTAATAAAAGAACCAAATCTACGCCCTTTACATCAGGCTAAATATTTAATCCCATCTTCAATTATTCATTTTGAAAAAGTTCTCTACAGAATGCATATTATCAATATCTCAAAGACTTTCAAGAAGAAAGAGCTGAATCATTGACTTATTGGGCTTGAAGTATTGTCTACATACCACGTCCAGACACTTAACATTTCACTTATTGTACCTTCCTAAACCGTCTTTAATGTCCCTGTCCAGGTCTCAAAGGTTGGGAAATCCAATCTTCTTTCCTCTCTTCTATAAAAGATCAGGTAGGTGAGATTTTTCCAGCCAATGAAACCTAATCCCTCTTTACATTTGTGGTATCTGGTGCGCCAGGTACCTGTATTCAAATAGACATGGCATCTTGAACCAGCAGTGCCTTCAATAATCTCCAGCGGCACTTGAACAGGCACATGGGTATGTCCATAGACCACATATCTTATACGGCTGTCTAAATGTGAATATTCACGGGGTGCAGCATCCAAAAGATCATCCTTGGCAAAATGATTTTTCACCTTTTCCAAAAGGGGCATGAGCTCTTCAGAGGGAAAGACCTTAAATCTTTCAAGCAAAAACAATGTAGACTGTATTTTGTCTGCCTCATCCCAAAAAACATACCATTTATCATGATGTTCATACCATTTCTTTACGAACTTCAATTTATTAAAATCCTCTATAATCTCATCCACCGCATCCTCAATGATCTCTTTTAAAGAAAGGTTCTTTTTTACCTGATAAAGAAGCCATTCCAGGGTGGCTGAGAATGGCCTTACATTTTCAATCTCTTTCAGATTTCTCTCTAAGGCATCCCGCTGTGCTTTAGGCAATCTCTTGATCCCCGCTTTACGCATAATCTTCCAGGGAAGCTTTGCCACGAGCTCTGTAGTAATGGGGTCACCAATAGGTACCCTCATATAGTCTTCATACCCATAAGAGGTGCCTCCCTCATAGTTGAATTTGTCATATTCATGCCCGTGGCGGGCAAAAACACCATGATCTATATCCAAAAAATAGTGATCAAAGGGGGTAGCACGAGAAGGGATTCCAAGCCACTGACATACCTTGTCTCTTAGACTCTTATACTTGTTGCACATCCGATCATGGTTCCCCGGAACATAGATCCTGTCCGGCTCAACAGGAAGACCAAACTCATTTTTCAACTCACCCTTCAATAAATCAAATGTATCCTGGTTCTTCCTTATGATGGCGTCAAAGATAGTATTGGCATTTGCCTCAATCTTTGCCTCACTATCTCCCCATGGCCTTTCATCTACAGGAAAAGCAAACCACTTCTCTGTTCTTAATAAATCAAAGACGTCGCCCAGAAAGACAATTTTAATCTCTTCAACCTTCTTGCCCTTTTTTATCAACCAGTTAGCTGTACCTGCAATGTCTTCGAAAAATATTTTAAAGGCATCCACAGGCACATTGTGTTCACCCGCACTCCCATCTACAAAATGCAAGTCACTGAGAAAAATAAGCATTTTTACCTCCTACCGCGCTATGCCTCCCCTGCTGGGAGAAACAAAAGGCATACAGCCACTTATTTGTCATAGATTCGAAAAAAAACCCCGCTCTCTTATTTGAGAAACGGGGATTCTGGACAATCTGTTCATGACTCTCATAAAGATTAAACCTTTTTAGCTAAATCCAATAAAACTTAGCCTAAAATCATTTGAATGGTCAAGAAGTTTTATAAAATTGCCGCTCCCTGATTTCATCGGCGCTCGTCCTCCCCGTCCCGAGACCGGGACGGGATCGGGATGTGCAACAACTTTGGAAACCTCTGTGACTCACAAAATCCAGCCTGCCCTGGCGCTATGTAACTGAACCAGCCTTTTAAGTCTATAGGGCGCCATGTGCTTGGATCAGCCCATTAAGCCCATAAAACCAGGACTGGGCCAGGGGTCTGGTCCAGGGCTCGCAATAACTTGGTTGCAACCTTGTATAAGAGGAACTGAGATCTGGACACTACTGACACTACTGAATTTTTGACAATTTTATCTGAACTGTGATAAGTAAAAAGTCTCTGTATACTCAATCTTATATTTTAATCCTGGAGATTAAAATTATACAAGGAGGTTAAATATGCCTATTTTTGAATATCATTGCATGAAGTGCGATAAGGACTTTGAGGTCCTGGTCCTTGGTGACCAGGAAATCTCTTGCCCTACATGCAAAGCAAATAACGTTAAGAAGCTTCTCTCTACCTTTAGCCATAAGAGCGGTGGTGAGTTCTCAAGCTCAAAGGGCTCTTCCTGTAATTCTTGCAGCGCCACCACCTGTAATACCTGCGGCCTGCCATAATGAAGTTGATGGAGAACGTAATGATTCTTGATATTAGGGTAGTAAGGTTAATATTCACTGTTTCAAAACATAAGGAGATAAAAAATAGGGAGGTAATATGGAGATCAAGGAAATTACATTAGATGAATTAGATGCTGAGAAATTTATAGCGGAAAAGGTTGAGGAGATTTCCTCGACTGTTGGCGATGACTTGGCTATCAATGCCCTATCCGGTGGTGTTGACTCATCAGTTGTTACCATGCTTGGACACAGGGCATTAGGTGATCGATTCAAGTCATATTTCATTGATAATGCCCTGATGAGGGAGGGAGAGCCTGAACATATTGTCTCATTATTTAAAGATTTGGGAGTAACTGTAGAAATTGCAGATGCCAAAAAAATCTTTTTTAACGCACTAAAAGGCCTCACCGACCCAGAAGAGAAAAGGGAGGCAATCACCCGCTCATTTTACAGAGATGTCTTTGCCCAGCTAATAGGAGAGAGTGGTGCGAAACATCTTCTGCAAGGCACTAACTACACCGATATTGAGGAAACTGTTGCCGGGATCAAAAGGCAGCATAATATCCTTGAGCAGATCGGGATTGATCCAGAGGAAATGTACGGGTACAAGATTTTAGAGCCATTAATCCAGCTAAGGAAATCAGCAATCAGAGAGGTTGCTAAGGCAGTTGGGCTACCAGAGGAGATATATAACCGTCCACCTTTTCCTGGACCAGCCCTGGCTACAAGGGTCATCGGGGAGGTTACAACTGAAAGGATAAAGATTGTAAGAGGTGCTACAAGGATTGTTGAAGAAGAGCTATCTAATATAGGAGCATTTCAGTATTTGGCGATTCTCCATGATGATAAGGTTACTGGGATACGGGAAGGAAAGAGAGATTACGGTTTTCAAATCGAGGTCAGATGTTGGGAGAGCACAGATGCGAAAATAGGATCGCCCACCAGACTTCCTTATGATGTCTTAGATCGGTTGGCAGAGAGACTTACAACAGACATACCCGGTGTTGTCAGTGTTACCTATAATATAACCAAAAAACCACCTTCCACTATAGAGGCGATTTAGGGAACAATCATTTAAAATCTGATAAAGCAATTCTAATTTTTGCTTCAGCCTGCTTTGAATAATTAGCATTCTGCCAGATCAAACGATGATGGGGCCAAGAAGCAATCATTGCCCAATTTCAACAGCCATAATTGGAATTACTGAATATGATACCGAACCTTTAGAAAGAGGAGATATTTTATGGAAAAGTGGTTCAAGCTTGGAGAAAAGCTGAGGTCTCTGATCAACCCTTCAACTTTCCCTGTGGCGGTAAAATTCCTAAAGGAAGAAGCCCAAATCCCTGACAAGGCCAAAAGACCTCTTCGCGACCTGAAAGTTAAAATGGCCCCATGTCAGGGCTCTGCTATGGCCAGGCGTTATGGGTGGACTGTGGCCTTTACGCGGGAGGATGTGGGGTGTGGGATTGCGGCCCACACATACGGCTGGGACAGGGTGACCGATGAACGCGGGGCAATTCATTTTTTGACTCACATGAATTATGCGGCTGATGAAAAGGCAGCCTCTGAGGTGATGTCCGGGTTTCTCCGCCTTGAGATGGGCCAGGGCCTTGTTGTGGTCTACTCCCCCCTGGAACGGACTAAGATCGAGCCGGATGTTATCCTTATCTATGTGAACCCTGCCCAACTGATGAGGCTGATTCATGGTGCGACATACCATTCAGGCAAACCGATAGAGGGCAATTTTTCGGGCAGGGCCGCTTCCTGCACCGAAGGGGTTTTAGGTGCTTTTCTTCACAATGCACCAAAGGTGGTCGCCCCGGGTAACGGTGACCGGGTCTGGGCAACATGCCAGGATCATGAAATGATCATGGCTATCCCTGCCTCCCTTTTGGCCGAGGTGGTGGATGGACTTGAAAAGACCCACCAGAAGGGCATCCGCTATCCGATCCCGACCTATATGCGGTATAGTCCTGAGGTCGCCTTTACCATTCCTCTTTCTGATATCTTTAAACTGGAAGAGGTAAACAAGTTATGGAAAAAATAGGGTTGGATAAAATCTAAAGAAAACCTGGAAAGCTACTTACTCATCAGGATGATGCTGCTATAATGGGCTATAACTCCTTCATTTGTCTGATCGGTATCTGTTAGAACAACAATCCCTATGAGACGAGGGGGAGCACTTCTGAAGAATTGCTGAAAGTCTTCAATTAGATTACGCTTCTCCCAAACCCACCGGTTTGCTCTTTTATTTCCGCTTTGAACAATCACCATCTTGTGTTTTTTTGCGCCCGGATAGTCAATAACCTCACCTTTAGGGACATTATTTCCCCAGATATAATCAATCTTGAAGCCCCGTGGTTCTATACCCTCCATTTTAAACCCGAAGGATTTGAAAAATTTCGAAATCTCTGGAGGCCTCTTGGAGGGTTTTACTGGTGCCTTTCCAAAAATAACCCTAACCCTGGCTGCAGAGTCGTTCCTGTCCTTCTGGCTTTCAATTGCCATCCCTACTACCCTGTTGATCTTCCAGCGCCATACAAGAACAGGAAACTCCTTGAGATCCACCTCAAGCCTCTTTAAGATAGCAGATGCGCTTCCCATGCTCTTTACTTTGAGAACAGTCCTTTTTCCCTCCTTAGCGAGAGACAGCTTATTCTTGACCCTTCGAAAATAAGGGATAACTTCCCATCCCTCAGGCACAGAATCTGATTTCTCCCCCTGCTTAAAGCCAAGGAACATGTTCTTGGCCTCAACCTGGGATGGGCTTAAATAGGCAAGCAGAGTCCCCATCGCAATTATACAGATCAAAAACTTTGCTGTTCTTAGCTTCACCTGCATTCTATCTCTCCCCTACCCTATTAATTATTTTCCTTTTGATTTTGATGTCAAGGCAATTCATCTCCCCAATCTTGGGCGCAAAAAAACTTTATTAACCGCCCACTCGCCCTCCTTTATGGGACTCGTTCGAGGCACCCCAGTTAAATACTTTCAGGTTTAACGGGGCAGGCAGAGAACGCAGAGAAAGATTTCCTGTAGAGAATCGCTTAAAATCCCGCATAGCGGAGTCCCAATGGAAATTACATTGGGACTAATGGGAAGGCCTATAAAGAGGAAAATAAGTCAACTTATTTTTCCCATTAAGGCTTTCCATATGATTTTTAAGCGATCCTTTGCATCTGATTCAATGCTTTTCTCGGAGTACTCAAGTGAGAGAAACGAACGGGTGGTGAATAATCAATAATTTTTTAAAGCGAGATAGGCACATAAATACATGCAACCTATTTTATGCTATCATTAGTAAGATCATTGACATAATCTATAACTCCAGCTAATATCTAAGCCCTCCTGTTATTTAATCGGATCTCAATATGGAAATAAATCCCAACTACATAGCACCTTGTGGTCTTTACTGTGGCGTATGTGGTATCCTCTATGCAACACTTGAGAATAATCGGAAGCTTAAAGAGAGACTCCTTGGCATATATAAAGGCAAACTCCCTGATAGTGAAAATCTATCCGTTGAAGATATCCGCTGCAAAGGCTGTTTGTCTGCTGAGCCTTTTTATTTTTGCAGGGAATGCACTATAAAAGACTGCGCAACAAAAAAGGGATACACAGGCTGTAATGAATGTAATGATTTTCCTTGCAAATTAATAGAAGAATTTCCCATACCTCTTGGAAAGAAGGTCATCCTGCGGGCTATACCCTATTGGCGAGAAGTTGGAACAGAAAAATGGATCAGGGATGAGGAGGCGCGTTATATCTGCCCAGAATGTGGTCATAAGCTTTTCAGAGGTGCTAAAAGGTGTAATAGGTGCAAAACACCTGTTGACTTGGATTAAAGGAAAATAAGATAACCGCCCACTCGTCCCGCTTTATGGGGCTCGTTCGAGGCACCCCAGTTAAATACTTTCAGGTTTAACGGGGCAGGCAGAGAACGCAGAGAAAGATTTCCTGTAGAGAATCGCTTAAAATCCCGCATAGCGGAGTCCCAATGGGAATTACATTGGGACTAATGGGGAAGCCTATAGATTAAAAATAAGTCAACTTATTTTTCCCATTAAGGCTTCCCGTATGCATTTTAAGCGATCCTTTGCATCTGATTCGATGCTTTTCTCGGAGTACTCAAGTGAGAGAAACGAACGGGTGGTGAATAATCAATAATCTTTAAAACCGAAATAAGGAGAAGGATTATGCAGTTAACAGCAATGATCGTGAATCTTGTCTATTCTATAATAGGTGGCTTTTTAACATTACTATTTATGTACTTTGGCTACAAAATGTTTGACAGATTCACCAAGTTTGATACCTCGGATGAACTGGCTAAAGACAACAAGGCAGTCGGATTGGTTGTACTGGGGATCTTTGTTGGGGTTGGGGTTGCAATAGGCCTGGTTATCGGATTGGGGCTCAATTGAGAGGCTTATTTAAGCTAAGCGATTCTCAATACAAATCCTTGAAAGTATCCAATACAATGTTATATAAAGCTGTTTGTAGTTAAAGAGAAGGCGGTAAACAATGGAAAAGAAGAAAACAGAAGTCACGGCAACCTTTGACCAGGATTCAAAACGGTATCACCGATACACCATTGATGAAGGCCAAGGGATTGTAGGCAATATCTATATTCCAAAAGGCAAAGATATTCCAAAAGAGGTGACAATAAAGTTAAGAGTCAAGGGGTAATCAAAAACAAGTAAATTACGCTGTGCTCAATTATAGCCCTGCCATTAGCTTGACAGGGCTTTTCTTTTCTATTCCAATTTCAGTTGGGATCCCTACCTACATGACAGGACCACCTGTTTTATCCCTCTCAAGATATTCAATAGGCCACTTCCTAATCTTATAATTTTCATTTTAAGATTTTAATTACATCTTACTGGTAACAGGATACTGCCAAACATAAAAGAAGAAAAAAGTGGTTGAGGTTTGATTAGTCTACCTAATCTAAACTTTTTTGAGATTACAGACAGCGTCAAGCATACTTTAATCTAAGGATACCACTATATACCACAACATCTTGACCTATTGAGTCCGCATGATTTAATGAACTCCCATCATTGACAAGCAAGCCGCATTTCTATATACCCACTTGAGCAAAAAGGGAATTCTATCAATATCAAATGGCTTATGAGATGGTAGAGTTGGGCCCCAAAGACATTGATGTATGCAAGCTCTATGATCCTTTCGCGATCGCAGGACTGATTCATTATAAAGACCTCCGTTACATAGTAACTTTTGAACCATATAATTAATGATCAATACAAAGGAGTATTAAAATGAGAGCATTACCACCGAGAATGCAAGATATACTTTACCACGATATGATTTTACCCAAAGAGACACAGGAAATAAGAAAAAAGGCAAGAGAATTTGCCGTGAGGGAGATTGCGCCGGTAGCATATGAGATTGCTCATAGAGAGGAGAAAAGGGAGAACTTTCCTTCCGATATTTTCAATAAACTATCTAAGGAGGATTTTTTCAAAATACCATTTCCCAAAGAGGTTGGAGGTTTGGGCCTGAAATATCCTGTCTCCGCTACCGTAGTAGCCATTGATGAGTTGGCATATATTAGTGATAGCATTGGAGCCATTTATGATGTCCATTGTATTTTAGCAGGCCACGCTTTAATGTATGGATCGGACTTCATAAAGCAAAAATATTTAATGCCTACAACAATGGGGGAGAAGATTGGCTGCTTTGCTACAACAGAACCAAATGCCAGTTCTGACTTATCTGTCCTTACAATAAATACTACAGCCAAGAAGAAGGGGAATGAATATATTGTAAACGGTCAGAAGCGCTTTATTACCAACGCCTGTGTTGGTGATTTTGTAACAGCTTTGGTTAATACCGAGGGCAGGCTGAGTATGCTGGTGATCGAGCTCAATTCCAAAGGATGTAGTGTTGGGGAACCAGATAAAAAGATGGGGAACAGGGGGCAGCTGACTTCTGACGTATACTTTGACAATGTAGAGGTTCCCATAGAAAATCTGATCGGCGAAGAGGGCGAAGGGTTACATGTTGCCCTTGGAACGCTGACTTATGGGAGAATAGGAATAGGTGCTAGTGGTGTTGGCATGGCGCAATCCGCCTTTGATGAGTCCGTTGAGTATATGAAGAACAGAGAAGTATTTGGCAGAAAGGTTGCCCAATTTCAATACTGGCAATTTAGGTTGGCAGAAAGGGCGATACAAATAGAGAATGCGAGGAATTTGTATTCCAAGGCTGCCTTACGGATGGATCAGGGAGTGGAGTTCCCGGAGCCGGAGGCGGCAGGTGCTAAATATTATGGCACAGAATGCGCCGCAGATATGGCAAGAGATGCTGTCCAGATATTCGGTGGTTATGGCCTAATGAGGCAACTGGCGCATGATCAGTCCACCTACAAAGTTGAAGAAATCTATAGAGACTGTAAGACTGCGGAGATATATGAGGGAACAAATGAAATACAGAAGTTGATTATAACGAGATCAATATTCGGAAAAGAGTTAACAACTTAAATATTTTGTTCTTCCTCCCAAGGCCAATAATCCAACAATAGTAACTAAATAGAATATTCAGGCTATTAAATCCCAACCTTTGAGGATTATCTCCATACAGACCCTACTTTGTCTATAGTAAATATTGTACAATTTTTATATTCAATAGGTTCTTGAAGTTCCAAGATGTTTAAGGCATATATAAACATTGAGTTAAATAAATAAAGGCGCGCAATTTTTTCATCAGTTGAATTCATTATTCATGCATAAAATGAACGCGATCATTGTCAGCGATTTGCATATAGGATCCAGATACTTTTCATATGAGGGCTTTGAGTGCTTTCTCCGAAATATTTCCGAAGATCATGAACTTATCCTTAATGGCGACATTATCGACAACCCTTACGCAAAATTGACACCATCGCACCAGCAGACCCTAAACGTTATTAAGCAGGTTTCTTACCGCCAGAGGGTCGTCTGGGTACAGGGCAATCATGACAATGGCTATATCCCAAAAGAATTTGGCAAAGTTCATTTTAAGCGTCTCCACAACATAGAACATAAACTCTTAATCGCCCATGGGCATGATTTCGATGATATCACACCCAGGAACCAAGCATTCATAAAGGCCTTCAAACTGATGCACGATTTGAGGGTAAAGTTGGGGGCAAGACCAGTGCATGTGGCTAATTATGCCAAGAGATGGGAGATCTTATACAAGGTTTTCCGTAAAAATGTAATGATGAACGCGGTGAATTGTGCCATAGAAAATGGATATAACGCGGTCACTTGTGGCCATACCCACTACCCAGAGGATACGGTTTTTAATGGAATCAGGTATGTGAATACTGGGGCTTGGACTGAATTTCCAGCATTTTATCTTCTGGTAACCGCCCAGGAGATGACCCTAAAGAAGATGGGCGATTCGTTTGGTTCCTAAAGGGCGAAATCATTAAAGCTGGATGCATTCTTTGTCATCACTCGGTCTTCCCCTAAAAAATCAAAAGCCTATAATAGGAGGTAGAGATGTCTAAAATGTTTGAAACCACCGAAATCAATGGTATGCAACTGGCCAATAGATTTGTTCGCTCGGCCACCTGGGAAGGGATGGCTTCCAATGATGGGGCATGCACCTTCAGGCTCATGGAACTCATGGCCAAGCTCGCAAAAGGGGGTGTGGGCTTGATCATAACGAGCCATGCATATATTCGTCCGGATGGACAGGCCGGACCTTTGCAACTTGGAATTTACAAAGACGAGTTCATCGATGACCTTCGAGAGTTGACCAGCAGTATTCACAAACACGGCAGCCGGATCGTACTCCAGATAGCGCATGCGGGATATTTTGCCAACCCCAAACTGACCGGTCAAATGCCCTTGGCCCTCTCGCAGGTGGAGGGATATTCCAAATCTCCCCGCAAGGAGATGACTATGGAAGAGATCCAGGATATCGTAGAGGCATTTGGCCAGGCCGCCCACCGGTCCAAAAAAGCCGGCTTTGACGGGGTACAGATCCATGCGGCCCACGGATATCTCCTGAGCCAATCTATATCCCCCGCCTTCAACAAACGCAGGGATGCTTATGGCGGATCTGTAGAAAATCGAGCTAAATTTCTATTGGAGGTGCTTCAGGGAGTACGGGCCAATGTAGGACCTGATTTCCCTATTTTAGTCAAGATGAACTCCCAAGATTTTTTGGAAGGCGGGTTCACCTTGGAGGACTCTCTTCAGGTCGGTACAATGCTTCAGGAACAGGGAGTCGATGCCATTGAGTTGAGCGGCGGTACTTTTGTCTCTGGTAAGCTCAACCCCTCAAGAGAGGGGATAACCTCTGAGGAGAAGGAAGCCTACTTCAGGGAAGAGGCAAAAGTCTTTAAGGAGGAGCTCAACGTGCCCTTGATCCTCGTGGGAGGGAACCGCTCCTTTCAACTGGCCGAGTGGCTCGTAAAGGAAGGTTATGCCGATTACATCTCAATGAGCCGGCCATTCATCCGGGAACCCGATCTGGTTAAACGGTGGGCATCTGGAGACCTCCGCAAGGCCGCATGCCTCTCCGACAACCAGTGCTTTGGACCAACCATGGCCGGAGATGGGATATATTGCGTGGTGGAGAAGAAACAGAAAGAGAAAGGGTAACTGAAATGGCCCGTTTAAAACCAAATGATGTAAAACTGCCGCGCTTTCCCTCCATGTGAAGTTCTCAACAGCAACTTACACATCGAACTGGATAATGGCCCAGCAGATCGCTATCTACAAAAGAGTGAAATAAAGAATGTCTTTTGAGCAAAAAGGGAATTGCTTCAGACCACTTTTAACCCAAAATTTGCGTTTAAAGATTAATAGTGTTTTAACATATTGAAAACCTTATATTTATACGATATCTAATTGGATCCAAAAAGTGCAACACAAATTTTGCCGATGGGTAGATTTTGCTATTGCAAAATCTGGGTTTAATGGTAAAAATAGTGATGGCCAGCAGGGATTTAATTAGAGTTAGGCAAACAAAACTGGCTTTATATGATTCATGGAATATTAACGGAGATTTCAAAAACATATAGGGGCATCTGCTCAATAAAGCGTGGAAAATGTAGGGTCGGCCTGCCCTGGCGCGACAATTCTGGGTATTGTATATCTGTATCATTCTTTCTCAATACTCAATACCAAATACCCAGCTTTCAATAACAGGTCTGGGCCAGGGGTTTTATACCCGCCTGCCTCGCCTGAGCGAGAGCGATGGCGGGCAGGCCCGACCTTAAACAGGTGGCATATTAATAAGCCTAAGGCTTATAAAATGCCACCCTACATTTGTATGTTGGTTCAGGTTTTATAACATACAATAAGTCCACAGGATATTGAGCAATTACATATAGGGTTGCAAGAAAAATTTAAGGGTTAAAGAGGTTTATAAATGAGAGACTGTATTATTAAGGCCTTAATGATTTTCATAATGCTTTTTTTTATAACATCAGAGGCAACGGGGGAGGATTTCCCTAATGTAAACTCAAAAAAGTGGACAACCAAGTATGACCAGTATTTTAGAAAATATACCAAAAGATATTTTGGGGCCGGCTTTGAGTGGAGATGGTTCAAGGCCCAGGCCATTGCCGAGTCAAACCTTAGAGCTAATGCCAAGAGCTGGGTAAATGCAAAAGGAATAATGCAACTCATGCCAAAGACATTCCATGAAATCAAAAAGAGAAACCCATCCTTTGTTGATATCAATGAACCACGCTGGAATATAGCTGCAGGCATATACTACGATAAACAACTCTATAAAAAATGGAAGGCCAGACGACCATTTAAAGATAAGATAAGTTTCACATTCGCCAGCTATAATGCTGGCTTTAGAAACATTGTGAAGGCCCAGAAGGTAAGTAAAAAGCATGGGCTCGATGAAAATCTTTGGCATAACATAAAATCAGTGGCTCCAAAGGTTAGCGGTTGGCGGCATAAGGAAACACTGGGCTATGTTGACAAGATTACCACTATGATGGAATAAAAAAGAAAACATCACTACTCATCAGGAAATTTTAGGTAACGCAAAAGAATAAAGCCCCACATAATTATTCCACCTACAAGGGAAATCCCTAAATCAAAAGAGCCCGCCTCCCCAAGGAATCCGATCCCTGCCGGTATGGCTCCTCCTCCCAGGAAAAAGGCAATAGGGATCGTGAAGGATACTGAAATGTTCCGTACACTTGAAGGACCGATCCTGGAAAGGGCTGCAAATCCTGGTGGAAAGAAACAAACAGCTATCATAGGCTGTAAAAATACGATGAGTACCATCCAGGATCCAGGGACAGCCCCAAGGAGGAGTGTTGTCAAACCTGCTCCCAAGTAATACAGACCCCATAGCAATCTTTGGGCCCAGCCTATCTGTAACTATTCCTGCGAGAAATGCCATTCCCAGACTCAAGATCCTGGAAATGGCCACCAGGTAGTTTGCCCAACTCCGTACCATCCCTCGCTCCACTACCAGATAAAGAGGGAGCATGGCGTAAATCCCCAGACTCGCGCCAATACCCAGACTAAAGAGGGCTACCATTATCCAAAAGGAGGGTTCAGCCAGAAGGATCTTGAGGGTTCCTGGCCTTGGAGACTCACCAGAAAAATCACCTCCTCTGCCGAAACGGGCGAATGCCAGGCCAAAGAACACAGAGGCTACTCCAAGCAGTGCCAGGATATATCTCCAGGAGAACCATCTCAAAAGGGCCTCTGACAGAAGAGGTGCTACTACAAAGCTGAGGTTGGGGGCCAGCTCGTGGATAGCAATTGCCTTGCCCCAGTCCCGGGATCTCACCAATGAGGTAAGGGTGCTGATACCCGAAGGGAGGTAGAGACCAGCTGCCATGCCTAATACAATCAATCCAATCCTAATTCCCCACATCGTATTGCTAAAGGAGATAGCAAGAAGTGCTGCATCAAGGGCCATGGATGAAAAGATAATTGTCTTTCTATGTGTAGAACGTGAGGAGAAGAACCCCGATCCCATAAGCGTCGCAAAGTACCCCAAAGAAATCAACAAAAAGAGGGATCCAGCCTCCCCATGACCAAACCCCAGATCCTTTTCTATAACTGGCATTAATGGGGCGAATATGATTCGGGACATAAAGTTTAAAAGGAATATTCCTGTCATTAAGAGCAGAGAGCCTACCTGAGAACTAAGTGGTGCTCCACTCTCATTTATATTTTCGCCGCAATGATCTCGCATCAGGGCTTAATTCACCTACCTTTCTCATATGAGATGCGATTCCGTGTTTAGTATATTAAGGAAAAATAAACAAGGTTAAACTCCCACACCTGCTACCAGATATAATAAAACATTTGGCAGATGTGGGTTTGAAAGGTATAAGCTACGGGTTGAAATGGGGCTTTACCCAAAAGTAATTTAGGAGTATTAGGTTCAATAAATTGCAATAGTTCACCGGAGGAAAAATATTTGACAGGATAACAGGATAGACATGATATAAATCCAGTTAATCAAAACTATCTATCACAATCCCGCCAGCGGCGGGATAATATGGAATATAAAGACGTGACAGAAACAATTATCGGCTGTGCGTAGCGTGTTTATAATAAAATGGGTTTTGGTTTTCTTGAACCTGCCCGCCATCCGGCAGGCGGGAGCATAT
>JAUWZV010000108.1 GCA_030615105.1 Desulfobacteraceae bacterium | reverse complement strand
TATCCTGGGTGAAAAGGGTAAAGGGTTTCATATCTTACTCAGGTGGATTGCTGGTGAAAGGGTTCAGCAGATGGCTTTTATGGTCGGCATGGGGCAGGAGTGCTTAAATGAATCATTAAAATATGCTAAAGAGAGAATGGTCAGAGGCAGACCAATGACAGCAATGCAGGGATTTCAGTGGATGCTGGCAGAAATGCATGCCTCAATTGAGGCCTCGAGATGGTGGACTTACAGGATAGCTTCCAAGCAGGATGAAGGCGGTGATATCCAGGTAGATTCAGCAGCACTAAAACTCTTTGTTGTCCCTACTATCCAGGAGGTTGCCAGAAAGGCATTACAAATCCATGGCTCTTATGGTTACTGCAAGGACTACAAGATAGAAGGACTATATAGAACAATTGCCCATGCAGGTGTCACTGCTTCAAGCACCGAGATTCAAAAGACACTTGTTGGTTCTGCATTGTCCCGTTCGTAAGGAATCTAAAGAAAAGAAATAGCAGTTCAACGCAAAGACGCTGAGGGCGCAGAGAAGAAAGATTTTTACCTTGCCGTTGAGAGGCCGCCAAGGGAAAAGCTTGCCTTTGAATTTTAATATGATCATTATGCGAGATAGTATAGTTTGAATTGTAAATGAGTTAAGGAGTTAGTCCCGCATGGCTGGGTCTTTTTGCTTCTCCCCCTCTCATGGGAAAGCAAAAAAAGAACCAAATCTCAGCGCTCTCTGCGGCTCTGCGGTGAGATAGACTAATAAAACTTGATTTAACAACAAACCCAATCACCCCGAGATCACTTACCTAAAGAAAAGAAAAATGGATATAGTTGTCTGTATTAAGCAAGTACCGGAGACAAATGATATAGGTTGGGATCCCAAGACAGGTACCCTTATCAGGGAAAGTACTGGGGGGATTTTAAACCCTAATGATAAAAATGCCATAGAGGCAGCCCTCCAGTTAAGAGAAAAACATGGAGGATTAATAACTGCCATCTCAATGGGTCCTCCCCAGGCAGAGGATGCCCTCAGAGAGGCCTTGGGCATGGGGGCTGATAAGGCTATATTACTGAGTGATAGACAATTTGCAGGGGCCGATACCCTGTCCACCTCTTATGCCTTAAGCCTTGCCTTGAAAAAGATTGTTAGGTTTGATCTCATCCTTTGTGGCAAAGAGTCATCAGATGGTATGACAGCCCAGGTAGGCCCCCAGCTTGCGGAATTATTGAATCTCCCGCAATTAACCAATGCAACGGAGATTATCATAAATAGTAATTCAGTTAGGATAAAACAAAAGCTGGAAGATGGATTTAGAATCTTGAAAACGCACCTTCCTGTTTTAATAACGGTGGAAAGAGAGATGAATCAACCAAGAATCCCTCCTATGGACAGTATCATGGAGGCCTACAGGGAGAAAGATGTATTAGTGTGGAGTGTAGGAAATCTTGGAGGTGATAAAGAACGGATCGGTCTAAAAGGGTCCCCGACACAATCCAGAAAGGTTTACACTAAAATAGTAAAAAAGGGAGAGATTACTCTATTGGAAGGGGAGCCAGATAAAGTAGCCAGAGAACTGATTCAAATATTGAAACAAAGGGATCTGCTTTGAGGTTTATATGTCAACTGACAATCTTGAAGAATATAATGGATTATGTGTCTTTATCGAGCAGGGAGATGGAAAACCGGTCAGGATTTCCCTTGAATTATTGGGCGAAGGACGCACCCTTGCGGATAAGCTCAGTGTAGATGTTACGGCTATCCTTATTGGTGAAAACGTTTCAGGAATTGCACAAGAACTGATCTACTACGGAGCTGACAGGATTATCATAGCAGATGATCCTATTGCCAAAGATTACCGGACCGAGGTTTACACGGATATTATTGTCGAACAGATCTTAAAGGAAAAACCGGAGATACTTTTAATTGGAGCAACATGCATAGGAAGAGATTTAGCTCCAAGGTTATCTGCAAGACTGAACACAGGTTGCACTGCTGACTGCACTGAACTCGATATTGATACCGAGATGAGACTGATAGTAGCCATAAAACCCTTCTTTGGCAGGAATCTCATGGCAGATATTATCTGTCCTTTTAACAGACCCCAGATGGTAACTGTTAGACCAGGAGTTATGGAATTAAAGGCACAAGACAGTGAAAGGAAAGGGGAGCTAATTTACATAGATATAAATCTAAAGGAGGAGGATACCAGGGTTAAGGTACTTGACACTGTCAGGTCAACTTCCGATGCCGTTTCTTTAGATGAGGCAGATAAGGTCGTAGCTGTAGGTATGGGTGTGGGCAATCAAGAAGGATTTGAAATGTTAAAGGAGCTTGCTGATCTATTGGGTGCCCAAATAGGGGCAACAAGCCTTCCTGTAGATGCGGGCTGGATCTCTGAAGATAAAAAGATTGGCCAGACAGGAAAGACCATCAGACCCAGGCTTTATATAGGTTGTGGAGTTTCAGGGGCGATACAGCACTCTGCAGGAATGATAAATAGTGAGCTTATCGTAGCCATAAATACCAACCCAAAGGCCGATATCTTTAACTTTGCAGATTATGGTATTATCGGGGATGTAAGTAAGATTGTTCCAGTCCTGATAAAAGAATTGAAATATTCAGCCACCAAGTCACTAAGACACAAAGAAAAAAAATGAATTATTTTTCCCCATTAGCAAGGAATGATTTTTAATTGTCAATTTTCAATATTCAATATTCAATTTCTATAATCTTGGTGACTTCGTGTCTTAGTGGCTAAATGGTAAAGAATTGAAAAGCATCAAAGAATAAAAAATACAGGAGGAACGGCATGTATAATTTTCAACTTTCAGAAGAAAGGCGGCAATTTCAAGAGATGGCAAGGAAATTTGCTGAAAAAGAGGTTAAACCTCTTAATGACAAATTTGATGACGACTGGGAAACCCACAGAATTATGCCACAGGTATTAAAGAAGGCGGCAGAGCTGGGTTTTATGGGATTAACTATTGATCCTAAATATGGGGGAACAGGGGCAGACGGGATGACAATTATGGCGGTATTAGAAGAGCTTGCTGCTGTAAATGGCGGTGTTGCCTGCGTTATTGGTGATACGTGGTTTGCCCAGACACCTATCATAATAGCAGCTAATGAAGAGCAAAGGGAACGTTTCCTTAGGCCCCTGGCCTCGAGAGATGAAGTAAATCTGGGATGTATCTGTATGACAGAGCCTGCTTCAGGTGCAGATATTGAAGACAGTAGGATGCGATTAAGGACCGTAAAAACTATCATCAAAGAAGACGGAGATGATTATATTATAAACGGCGTAAAGATATGGCCCAGTAATGCCGGTATCGCCTCCCATTATGTTGTAATTGCCACAACTGACCCAAAGTTAGAAGACAAAGGTTCCTGTATAATTGTCGTGGAGAAAGACAGACCTGGTCTTTCCTTTGGTAAGATAGAACGAAAGATGGGGATGCCAGAAGACCAGAACAGGGAAGTTATATTTGAAGATGTTCGTGTCCCCAAAAACAATCTTCTTGGCAAAATAGGTGATGGGCATAAAATCCTACAGACAACCGTAGCTTACAATAGATTGGGTGCAGGAATGATCTCTGTAGGGATGGCCAGGGGTGCATTTGAATATGCGCTTAAATATTGTAAAGACAGGGTTGTTGGTGGAAAGCCTCTTATCAAGCACAGCCTGATTTCAGCGATGTTTGCAGACATGGCCACAAAAATTGATGCGGCACGGCTTCTTGTCTACAGGGCATCATGGTCTTTGAGAGTGAGAGATCCAAACAGGGCGAGGTATTCTGACATGGCCAAGGTATTTCCGACTAATATGGCCATGGAGGTTACATCAAATTGTGTTCAGGTAATGGGGTCTTATGGATATTCTAAAGAATATCCGGTGGAAAAGTATATGAGGGATGCAAAAATAGTACAGATATATCTTGGCCCGAACGAGTTGGTACAACAGCTTATAGGGGAAAGTCTTTAAGCTTGCTTGATCTCAGATAAGATAATAAGAATCTGCCTCTCTCCGAGCCGGAGACTCGTACGAGCCGGAGGCCGGCTCATAGGGGCCTCACTTTTACCTCTCACAAATCCAGATACTTGAATATCTTAAAGTATTTTTTTCTTGCATATGTACAGTACATATCCTATAGTATGTACATGATTTATTATTTAACTGATTTATGAGGAGGCAGGTAAATGGATCCGATGTCATTAACAGCATTACGAAATAAACTTTTTAAAGTAGTGGACCATGTCATTAAAACAGGTATTCCTGCAGTGATAGAAAGAAACAGTCATCGGCTAAAGATTGTTCTCGAAGAAAAAAAGAGCAAATTGGACAATCTCAAACCCCATGATTGCATTGTTGGCGACCCTGAGGATCTGGTTAAATTAAAGGTGGCGGAATGGGGCGAAGAGAACAATCTATAGTATACCTGGACACACATATTGTCGTCTGGCTTTATGCGGGATTGACGGAAAAGCTCACTGAAAATGCTAAAAAGGCGATTGAAGATTGCGATGTACTTATTTCCCAGATGGTCAGATTAGAATTACAGTATTTATTTGAAATAGGTCGTATAAAACTCAAACCCTCCATGATGATAAAAAGCTTGTCCAGGTCGATCAATCTAAAGGTATCTGATTTTCCATTGAGTGAAATTATAGATGAAGCTTTAAAAATAGATTGGCCTAGAGACGTTTTTGATCGTTTACTGGTAGCGGAAGCTAAAGCAAAAGGAGCCGAGTTTATCACAGCAGATGATGATATTAGAGCAAAACTTAAACAAGCTATCTGGTAGTAAACAATATATCGGTGTGATACCACCGTAATGACCTATCACCACAGTCATTTTCCAAATTCCACCACCGAGTTGGTACAACAGCTTATTGGGGAGAGTTTATAAAACCGGCTTGATTTCTGATAGCTTTAAGGCCAGATCCTCAATATATGATCTATTTTCCAGTTTCTCCCTCCAGGATTTAGGGATAGATTCAATGCCTAAATAAGCGCCTGATATAGCACAGGCCATGGCACCGAGTGTATCCCGGTCTCCTCCATTTAATGTGGCACAAAAAAGACAATCCTCATATGATTTAGGGTGGCGCAGAAAGGAGTAGAGGGCAAAAGGCAGAGATTTATGTACGTCTACTGTGCGACCAAGTTGCTCCGCTGCAAAAGATGGAGTAGTATCGGAGCTTAATAATTCTTGAACAAGTTGCATTTTCTCTTCCATCTTAGGGGTTATGGCGAAGTCAATTAACGTATCTATAAATACCTTACGTGGGAATTCCTCCCTTGGGTCGAGTTTTACTGCAAGAGAGACTGCCCTTGCCTGGACTGTTGCACCATCCATACCAACAGGATGTGCATGGGTGACAGAGGCAGACATGCATGCCTTTTCATAGAGATCAGGGGCGTTGTGAAAAAAGAGGCCTACCGGAACAATCCTCATGGCAGCGCCATTGCCAAAGGAGCCTGTACCCCCAAATAGATTTCTCGCAGCATCAGCGTAGGTAATACCTAACTGTTCCACCATTCTAAATATAGTTGGCGGGCCTGAGGCATAACCACGCCATGGCTCCTTCTGGAAGTTATATCTAAATGTTTCTCCCAGGTCTTGTTGATCAAGACAACCCTTTTTTACAATAGATTCAGCAAGGCCAATGGACATGGCGCTATCGTCTGTGTAGCGGAATTCTTCTAATCGGTCCAATTGGGCACAAAGGACATCTTTTTTACGATAGCGGAATGCGAGCTCACCAATCGCATCGCCAAGAGCGCTACCAACCATACCACCTAAAAACTTTGCCTTGATATCGGTCACTATGATTTCATTTTTTTGATTTACAGTATCATATTGTTTTTGTTTAGCCAATTAGATCCAAAAAGTGCAACAAAAATTTTGCCGAACCCCGCCCCATCACCCTGATTTTTATAACAAAATAAAAGAGTTTTTCACTTTCTTTTTCAATGATCAATTTTTCACAGCAAAATAAAGATGGGGCGGCCCTATGGGCAGATTTTACTATTGCAAGATATGGGTTAATTTAAAACAAATTGTTGGTATGGGAAGGATGAACAGGGTGCCCTGTCAAGGTACGTACCACCTGAGAGTTGTTTCGTCATTCTCTGACAGCTTTGAGCGTGAAGAAGGAATAGATTGAATATAGGGCTCTAAGTTGATTTAAAGGGGATGGGTTTCAAGGTGTTGATAAAAAAATCTCGCCGAATATGATTCTCTCGTGATAATGTTTCATGGGTCATTTTCTGCCTCCTTTCTTTTTCCTTGAAAAAACAGGCAGATAATGACCTTTAGAATATTAAGAGTCAATTATCTTTTGTTACGTACAGTGGCAAGAAGTCTTGAACTCAAGGGTGCTGGAACCAATCACAATACGTTGTCGGCTTATCGAATAATGAGGGTAGTCAGGAAAACCGCTACCGCATGGAATGGACTAACACCTATATGGGAATCGATAATGTAACCATGCATGTTATTGAACATGACATCGCCCTGGCTTTAGATATAATGCTCGAATATAAGAAGACGGGAAAATTGAGCCCCTTATTAAAATTAAAGTGCTAATATTCAACAGCCTCAAATAGCTTTTTACCATTATTTTGCCTGAAAATGATGCTTTCTTAATAGCATTAGGAAATTAGGTTCTAAAGAAAAAATTACTTATTATCCTTAGCTATCCTTCTTCGCTCCTCATCCCTTACCTCTCGTCTCAGGAGTTTCCCAACCTTGGATTTAGGCAGCATGTCTCTGAATTCTATGTACTGGGGCACTTTATAAGGAGCCAGCCTGTCCCTGCACCACTTGGTTAATTCGGACCCGCTGACACCCCTCACATCTTCTTTGAGCACCACGATGGATTTGATGCGTTCCCCCACCCTGGCATCGGGAACGCCCACCACACAGGCACCTATGACCGCGGTGTGGTCTTGCAGGACGGCTTCGATTTCGGAGCAGGAGACCCTGTAGCCCTTATGCTTTATTATGTCCGCACTCCTGTCCACATAGTACAGTTGGCCGTCGTCATCCATCCTGACGAAATCTTTCATCCGGTACCAGGTTTTACCGTCTATCTCCACGTAGGATTTGGCCGTCTCCTCCGGTTTTTTCCAGTAACTCTTGGAGATATATTCGGATGTGACCAGCAATTCCCCTGATGTGCCTGTGGGAACGGTTTCCAGGGTATCTGTGTCTACAATCCTTATTTGCCTGGAAGGCAACGGCAGGCCGACGCTCCCCGTAACAGGTTCCCTGTCCAGGGGACTCATGGCAGTAAATCCCACCTCCGTTGAACCGTATACCTGGTATATGGGGACAATGAACTTGTCTCTCCACCGGTTATACACCTCGAGGGGAAGGACATCCCCACCACTCCAGCAGTATTTCAGAGAGCTCAAATCAAACAGATCAAGGCGGTCATTTTCCAAAATCATACGGTAAAGGGTAGGTGCACCCAGAAACAGGGTGCCCTTATATTTCTGTATGGCATGTAGGATTGGATCCACCTGGGGTATGGGCATCAAAACAGCGGTATTGCCTTTGGTTAGGACCATCCCCAGAATAACCCCCTGGGCCATCTGGTGAAAAAGAGGGTTTACCATTATGAACACTTCCTCCCCATCTGCTATAAAACCCTCACCGACGCTGGTGATATCGTTGACAAAGGATACCATCCCCGTATGGGTGAGGATGCAGCCCTTGGGAAAGCCGGTGGTCCCGCCGGTGTAAAGGATATAACAGAGCTGCTCCCCGGGGTTAAGGTCAACTCTTGGTGGCTTAGGCGGGTATTTATGGATGAGACGTTTGAAGGAATGAATATCAGGGCCTTTTTCAATGACGCCGTCAGGTACCTTGTCAAACAGAAACCCGACGGCCCGTTTATACAGGGGAAGCAAGTCCACATAGGTGGTGACAATCGCCCTTTTGAGGCATGTATCAGGAAAGACCTCCTGAATGTACCTGAAGTTTGTATCCAGGCATAGGACCGTTTCAGCCTCGGAATCGTTGATCAGATATCTCATCTCATGGGGGGTGTAGATGGGAGAGACCGGCACCGGAATAGCCCCGATTAGCTGGGCGCCTAAGTATGCAATGAGGAATTGGGGACAATTGGGAATATAAAGCATCATTTTATCATCTTTTTTTACGCCCAATCCATGTAATGCGGTAGCGAATCTGTCGATAAGCTCCTTGATTTTTAGATAAGAGAATTTCTCGCCGAGATAGATAATTGCCGTCTTGTCAGCGTATTTTTCACATGCCCTTTCAAATCCGGTGATTAATGATTCATCGTATTTTCCCACGGTTACTCCTTGAACATACCCCTGACCCCAGGGCCACGTCATTTAAACAAGTAACCCTCTGAATTAATGAGAGTTATATGCTGAAACAAAATTTTATAACTTCGAAGCCCGAAATACGAAACCCGAAACAAATACGAATGACCGAAATCCCAAATTCAAAATACTTTGAAGGCCTGATAGATGTTGCATAAGTGTCTGCAATGTTTCTGTCATTTGATATTTCAATTTTGATATTGTTTCGAATTTCGATATTCGCATTTCGGATTTTGAGGTTCTCAGAGTCACCTAATATTAGCAATTTAGTACCGACTTTGACGTTTCCCTGCCCCTGACCGAATGGGTGTGGTGTCTGGTGGATCTTTTCCGGGGCACAGAGCTAAAGCCCAAAATAGGCAGACTTGACATCCGGGTTGTCCATCAGCTCCTGATAACTGCCTTCCACAACCGCTCCACCATTTTCCAACACGTAGCCGTAGCCAATAATGGGCAGGATTGGTCTTGCGTATTGCTCGGAGATCAGTACAGAGATGCCAATTTCCTTATTGATATCCCTTACCGCCTCGGTAAGCACTTCCTCCATCATGGGACTCAGTCCCAGGAGGGGTTCATCCAGCAACAGCAGCTTTGGCTGGGCC
>JAUWZV010000091.1 GCA_030615105.1 Desulfobacteraceae bacterium | reverse complement strand
TTGTTGTGCTCCTTGTAAGAGGCTATACTCCTACCTATGCGGCCTGTATTGCCATTGGGAGTATTATAGTAGTAAGCTGGTTTAAAAAGGATACCAGGATGGGTATCAAGGATACCCTTGATGCCCTTTATATGGGTGCCAGAAATACCATATCAACTGCAGCTATCCTGATCTGCGTTGGAATCATCATAGGTGTTGTGGCAATCACTGGTGTAGCTATAACCTTTTCAGGTGTGGTTCTGGAACTTTCCGGAGGAATTCTGTTCTTCGCGATTATACTGGTCATGCTGGCCTCCCTCATTCTTGGAATGGGCCTTCCGGTTACAGCATCCTACATAATGCTCGCTGTTCTTGCAGGGCCGGCCTTGGTCCAGATGGGTGTCTCGCTTCTTGCAGCCCACATGATCATATTCTGGTACAGCCAGGATGCCAATGTCACGCCACCAGTATGCCTTGCAGCATTCTCTGCAGCAGGGGTAGCCGGATCCAAACCTATGCAGACAGGGTTTACTGCATGGAAGCTTGCAAAAGGGCTCTATATAATCCCCTTTCTTTTTGCCTATACCCCCATACTTTTTGAAGGGCCTGTCATTGAGGTTATTATCACAGCAGTCTCAGCCCTGATTGGCCTTTTTGGCTTTACTGTGTGCTGGGAAGGATATCTTTTAAGAACTATGAATATAGGGGAAAGGGCAATTACAGCTCTTGCCACAATCTTCCTTTTTTGGCCAGACAATCTTATAAAAGGGTTGGGGTTTATTATCCTGGCAGTCATTTACATTTTTCAGCGGGTAAGTCTAAAAAGACAAGCACAGGAAATGCCGGCCCCCGGGTCTTCATGAATGGAATTCCTTTATTTTCAATTTTCAATTCTTAATGCCAGCCCTGTAAAGCAAGGCATTCTAATAGTATAATCCAATATTCAAAGACTGAGTTTATTCTGCCTATCAATACAGATTAGCACAGGTCTACTCAACAGGGCCAGCTCCTGGCTCTTCATGAATGTACTTCCTTTACAAAGAGATATGCTATTGTGCCCAGGGCAGCAGCACAAAAACATAGGCCAAAGGCTAAAGAAAAGGCCTCAGACGGTAATTGCCCTTGGTGGAGAGAAAATTTTTCGATAGTAATCCCCATTATATGCTGAAAAAATCCAGCACCTGCCATGGTGAAGAAATTCACCGCACTCATTGCGGTCCCACTGATAGAACTCGGTAGCAAATCCTTGATATTGGCATACATTACCAGGCCACAAGAGGTTAAGAACCCGATGCAGAAGAAGACTCCTGCTATCATGATAGGAGAAGGTGCAAGAATAAAGCCAGTCAAGGGTAAGATGAAAATAGTGTAAAAAGACATTCCGAGGAGTGCTACGGCCTTCCTGTTCCTGAATACCCGATCTGAAAGGAGACCGAAGATAGGGCCACCTATAATGAACCCTATCGGGAATGCCATTAATATCTTCCCCCTGTCAATGAGGGGAATGTGATAAATGTGTTCCAGATACGGGCCAGCCCACAGGCCGGCTATCGAGATATAAGTACCATACCTAACAAAAGCGGCTAAGGCAATGAGCCAGAAAGATGGAAGCCTAAGGACCAACAAGATTCCATCCACTGATTCCTTAAACCAGTCTTTCTTGTGCAAAGTTAATTTATTCCCTCTCTGGTGTTCGTTTGGGGAATCCTTTACTACCATATAGATCCATAAGGTGATAAAAAGGTGAATGAGGGCTATCGCAAGAAATGCCTTCCTCCACCCTATCCAATTTACTGCAACTGCCAGAGGTGCGGTAGCCACTATACTTCCCAATGTCCCGATAGATAGGATAAGGCCTGATATGGTGGCAAAGGCATGAGGCGGAAACCAGACAGAGATGAGTTTATAGGGACCCATCAAGGCACAGGCCATCCCCACTCCCATCAATGCTCTACCTATCAGAGCCACAGGAAATGAATTTGCTAAGGCAAAGATTGTTGCACCCACTATACCCAAAGATGAGAGGAACAGGATCAACCTCTTCGCACCAAAGAGGTCTATAGCAGCTCCCATGGGGATCTGGATCAGGGCAAATGCATAAAAAAAGACCGAGCTCAACAATCCCAGATCCTCGGCCGTCAGCGATAGGTCATGCATAAGCTCGGAGGCTATCACCGCCGATGTAGCTCGGTAGAACTGGGAAAGAAAAAACAACAGACTAAGTGGAAGAAGCATCCAGATCCTTTTGCCCATCTTTACCTCAATGAAAAATAATAAGGGTCTTGTATTGAATGTAGGGAGTATAGGTAAGCACTATTGGTGTGTCAAGGATGTGATGTTAGGTGAGAAGTGATTGGAAGGCCTTGACCACTTCCTGCGCAAACTCAGATGTATCTAAGTCTGCATCTACTTCTATAATTTCTATATCAGATCTAAGTTTTTTCTTCAGTTCCTTAACAAATGCATTGTCCAGATCTTTATCATAGAAATCAGTCCCTTTTCTGTCTACCGATGACCAGCCGCCAAGAGGGATCAATATCTTAACTGGACCTTTTGCCCTATTAAGCTTATCAGCCATTTTATCTGCTACCATGATCATCTCATCGGCAGATAATCTCAAGAAGGTGCGGGCAGCATCATAGTCATATTTCTTCCGAGATGCATACTCTGGCTTATACTTGCGCTTGAGTGGGGAACCAAAGTTCACGCCGCTTGGGGCAATAACCTGTGGTATCCCAATTTTACCGGCTGCCTCAAGTCTGGTAGGACCCGGTGCTCTTGTAAAGCCAAGCAACTCCTCACCTACCCCACCCGGGGCAAGGTCAATTACAGCAGAAAATATATTTTGTCTCTCTATTATCTCCTCCATGGCCCTATCTCCAATACCAGCAGCAGAGAAACCAATCACCTGATATCCTTTTTGCTCAAGTTGCTTTCTGACGTTTACGGCACACTCCTCACAGGGTCCAAAATGTGTCATTGCAATTATGGGATGCTGTCCATTTCTTGCCAGAGACACAGGGGTTTTAGCCGAACCTTCCACCATTCCACAAATAGCACCAGCTGCCCTGTCCAGAACATTTCTCATCAGGTTGTTAAGCCCTGCAATCTCCACTACCGAGTGCATCAGTGTTATATCTGATGTACCAATATATCTTGAAGCAAATCCTGGGATTGAGGCTGTACTTGAGATAGCGATCTTTGGCAGACCAAAGGGAAGGGACCTCATGATGGTTGTTCCCATTTGTGTCCCGGTGGTACCGCCTAAACTTATTATCCCAGTCAGTTCGTCATGAGAATAGAGCTCCATTGCTTTTTGCTTAGCCCCATCCACCATGACAGGCATTCGTTTTCCTCTATCAGATATAAGCGCAACTTCGTCAGGACTTCGTCCACTGGCCAGGATAACCTCTTCACGGGTAATATCACAGGGTCCCTGGGCTTCTCCCAGCAAACCCATGTCCAAAATCCTGGCCTTATGACCACGTGATTCTATCTGTTGGCGCAAGAAATCAGCTTCTTCCCACTTCTCCTCGGCCATTACCAGTATAAGTATCACTTTGCTCATCTCTAACAATACTAATAACGCATCTTCTCAATATTTATGGGTTTTGTAGGGGCTTGACCTGCCCGCCATTATTGGCAGGCGGGTTTATCAAGCCCAATACTAAGGGTTCGATAAATCGAACCCCTACAATGCACATCATGAGGCAGACTTATTTTGCCCCTAAGTTTTCCCTAAATATTGAGAATACACATAATAACCACTATTAATCATTTCCTTAGAAAAGGTTATTTATTTTATCTTACCCTCTTCCTTAAGCTTATCAGCTATCATTTTAACCATGGCCTTATTGTCTATTTTGCCGCTTTCTCCCACAAGGGGAAGGGCATCTAAAACCTCCAGTCTTTCAGGAAGCTTAAACGTAGCAATTTTCTTTGTCTTCAGGTATTCAACCATCTCCTCAAAGGTAAATTGCTCTCCCTCTTTAAGAGTGACGAAGGCGCATGCCCGCTCGCCCATTTCCGGGTCCGGCATAGGTACAACAGCGGCATTGGTAACCTTTTTGTTTAAAAGGAGGTAGTCCTCAATCTCTCTGGGGTAGATATTTTGTCCACCGCGGATGATGATGTTCTTTTTTCTACCCATAATTTTCACATAGCCGTCGTCCATTAGGGTGACCAGATCTCCAGGGGTAGCAAAGCCATCTTCATCAAATGCCTCGGTCATGGTCTTTTCAAGGTCCTTATAATAACCGATCGAGTTGCCAGGTCCTTTGAACCAGAGGGTGCCTACCTCTCCAGGCTTCACAGGGTTTCCTGAATCGTCCAATATCTTTATCTCAATTCCTGGGTGCAACCGGCCAACAGTGGTGTATCTTTGCTCCTCAGAGGCAGTTATTGGTACCCCGGATATTGATCCTGTATCCTGTGTACCATAGGTACCAAGTATTGGGCAGCCGAACCTCTCTTCAGCCTCCTTGGCCAGAGGCGGTGGCAGGTAGCCACCAGCAGTCTTTATAATACGCAAGGAAGATAAGTCATATTTATCTACGGGTAACTCCAATAGTCTTGCCAGTTGAGTTGGCACAAGGGCGATAACTGTAGCCCTCTCCTTTTCCATGAATTCAAGTGTTTCCTCTCCCCGATACTGATACTCTAAAGCAACCTTGGCCCCTCCTACTGGGGCAGTGACATAGGCCGGTGTGCCTCCTGCTGCCCCAGCGAGCGGGGCAATAGCAAGAACACAATCATCAGGACCAAGTTGCCAATTCCTGACGTGGGACTTTGCCGTCCATATCTCACGAGCCGCAATCCGGTGTTCAATGAGTTTGGGAAGACCGGTTGTACCAGTAGTAGTAATAAGAAACCCTATCTCTTCTACAGGATCCAGTTTTCTGGCCTCCAGTTCAATAATGTCATATTCTTGCTCGTAAGGATGCTCCATTATCCACCTTAGGCGGATGCAATCCTGAGGCACATCTTCACCAATAACAATAATATGTTTTAGGTTTGGAAAATCAGCCTGGAGTTCCTTTGCCATCTGGTAGTGGTCGAATTTCCTGTACTGCTTGGGGATAACAATGCCCACGGCATCTGTCCGGCCGGCAATTTCTGCTAATTCAGTCTGGCGGAAGGTAGTCATTTCTGGAATGGATAAAACCCCTGCCTTTTCGCAGGCAAGACGCACCAGGACTTGCTCAACACAGTTAGGTAGCTGCACCATCAACCTGTCATCCCTGTTCAACTTTAAGTCTTTGATCAGGGCAAAAGCAATCCTATCTATTTTTTTCTTGGCCTCTGCCCACGTTAGCCTGCTGCCGAGAGAATCTACCAGGGCCTCTTTGTTAGGCCATTGCCTGGCGTTTCTATCCCAGTAATCAGGCAAAATTGTCTTGTCCCAGTACCCCTCCTTCAAATTTTTCTCTATCTCCTTTGGGTCATAGCGCACTGGTTTCATATCTTTGAACCTCCCATATATATATTCCAAACAGGTTGGTCTTTATGTAATAGTTCAGCCACAAAGACACTAAGACACCAAGATTATTATATAATTCTTTGAACCCTGTTAAATTTCCCAGAGGGAACCCTATTTAACAGGGTGAATATCATTTTTAATAAGATAAGAGACATAATCATTTCTTCGTGTCTTTGTGACTTGGTGGCTGAATTTATACGTCTTTATTTATTTCATCTCTCCCCAACGTTTAAATAGATTATGTTCAATTCCAAAATAATCAAAGACCTTACCGATGGTTTGGTGGATGATGTCATCAATCGTCTTTGGGTGGTGATAAAAGGAAGGTATTGGTGGTAATATATGGGCTCCCATATCAGCAGCCATACTCATAAGGTTAAGGTGTCCCTTGTGGAGGGGTGTCTCCCTAACCAACAAAACCAATTTTCTTTTTTCTTTTAATGTAACATCGGCTGCCCTTACTAATAGATTGTCAGAATAGGAATTGGCTATGCCAGATAATGTCTTTATTGTACAAGGGGCCACTATCATACCACTGGTCAAGAAAGATCCGCTTGCCAGAGAGGCCTCCAGATCGTCATTTTTATAAACTTTATAGGCCATGGATTCCACATCTCTAACTGAATAATCTGTTTCAAGAATAATATTTTCCTTACCCGACTCTGAAATAATAAGATGGGTCTCAAGGTCTTTTTTAGTAAGCTCTTTTAAAATTTCAATGCCATAGATAACACCACTTGCACCTGTAATACCGATGATGATCCTTTTTTTCATATGCCCTCTCATCTCTACAAAGAAACTCTTATAGAAGGTGAAATATTGAATTATTGTAGACGTTTACTCCAAAATAGGGGATGGGGCTGTTTCCGAAAGGCGATATCTCAAAAAAAATTCCACTCTGGCTTGCACTGGCCAAAATTTCAGGGTTTGCTCCTCTAAAGCCTTAGAAATTTGCAATACGGCTATTAAACCCTGAAATTTTGGCCACATCCCTCTAGGTCTATAGATATCGCCTTGAGGAAATTGGCCCATCCTTACTAAAACATCGCCAGTGAATAGTTACGAATTATTTCGATTCTTTTGTGGCAATCTCCTCAATTATCATTGTAACTAATTGCCGGCTGTTTTCTATCACAGTCCTGATTCCTGCTTCATCAATATTATCCCAGTGCATACCTGCCGTTACTGTAACATTGGTATCTAAGGCTGAGGAGATCTTTTCCGCCGCCTCCTTAGCGATTATATCATCCTTGTGGCCGGGATAACAAAAAACAGAGGCTGTGGCACTTCTTAAGGAATGATCCTTTAAACTTGGCCTTGGTTGGGCTACAGCAACCGCACCAATATGTGGCCTCTCCCCTCCCCAGATGGCCACCAACAGATCCTGACCGATTTCTTTTACAAAGGCCTCAAGGTTATATGCCTCCTTGTCTGTCTTAACTTTAAATTCCAAGAATCAGTCCTTGTGTAACTATTCAGCCACCCCCGTCCCGACCCGGAACGGGGCGGGGTAAAGCACCAAGACTAGAGAATTATCCGTAAGTGATCACAAGGTTATAACACCGAGCATTTCACTAAGTGTAATTGATGCCTTTTCTGAAGTGACTGGTGGGAGGCCTCCGTCCTTTTCGTGACTTATCAGCGGGGGAAACCGCAGCCCCGCTTGCGGGGAATGCGGAGGGGGCAAGACTCACCCGCAGATAAGTCGCTGAAAAGACCAGGCCGGGAGCCTCAGAACTGAAGAAAAGGCATCATTACCCAATCACCCCGTGATCATTTACAATTATTCTTTTATCATCCTGATCATGATATCAGCTGCTTCCCTGGCGAACTCCTTGTCGTTAATATGATAATCAACTTTTATAACCTTAACATCTGATTTAAGGGATTTCTCTAATGTTTCAGAGAAGGCCTGGCTTGATCCTGGATCAAACAATACATCCCCTTCCCTGTCAGCCTCAGACCATCCTTTTAAAGGGATCAGGACCTTCGTCGGATTATGGCTCTGGTTCAATTTATAGGCGACTGTCTTTGCCAATGATCTTGATTCATCGGCAGTAAGCCTGATAGCGGACCTAAAATCGTAGAAGAATATCTTTCTATCTTTATATTTTTCAGGGATACTTTTATGGTCAAATTCAAGAACAGCAGAGTCAAGCCCTCCAGGTATCACTAATCTTGGTGTATTTACACCTTCAGGTGTTTGCAACCTCTGAGGACCAATTGCTCCACAGTAACCACCAAACATGGCGTCAACCAGCTCATGGGTAGCAAGATCCAAAACCCCGTCAAAAAAGGACTCCCCCATCATCTCGTCCATAGCCATTCCACCTGTACCATTTGCGTGAAAAGGGATCACCTCAAAATGACTTTCTTCCAGATTAGACTTAATGTTTTCAGCCGCCCGGGTAATAAAACCAAACAGGGATAATGCCACCTGAGGCAATTCTTTCTTACCAGTACTGTGGGCTGACATCATTCCACAAACTGCACCTGCCGCTCTTGCTAAAATAAGCCGTGATACGGAGTTTAGCCCCAGCATATCTACCACGCTATGCATTATAGTGATATCTTTGGTGCCTATTGTCTGAGACATGTCCCTGGAAGCCACAGTAGAAACCATAAATTTAGGAACCCCTAATGGGAGAATCTTCATAATAGATGTTCCTACAAATGTACCTGTCCCGCCACCAGCCGAGATAATAGCCCCAATTTTTCCCTGATGGTAGAGATCAAAAACAAGCTCTCTGGCCTTTTTGATAATGGCTTCAACCATTTGAGATCTTTCCATCTCCTTAATATTTATTAATTTTGAGACAGAAAAATCCGGTGGGAAGTTTGACAAACCAGTGGTTCCAACATCAATAGTAATAGTTGAATACCCCTTTGATTCAATAACCTCTTTTAAGAATAAATGCTCCTCGCCCTTTGAATCCAGGGTGCCAACAATGGCAACTGATTTTTTCATTTTCTAAAACCCTAATTCTGACCACCTAGCCTCAACTTTCTTGACCACTTCCGGATCCAGCTCAATGGGTATGGGCTTTTCCTTCCAATCATAGGGTATGGTTGCATCCAGGAGCAGTCTGCCTGTTATCTCCCTCGCGTTTATGGGAAGGGAAGGGTCTAACGGCGTGGATCTACCTCGTTTAATGACCTGGGACCTGTTGGGCTGGAATCTGAAACTCAACGCGTACATGACCCGGGAGATATCCCAGGGGTCAATATCTTCATCCACTACAATGACGGTTTTGAGACCATAAGCCCCCATCTCCGTTGAGATAGCAGCAGTAAGTACCTGGTCGGCGTGCCCGGGATACATCTGCTTCATGGAGATGATGGCCAGGAACCTTCCCGATCCCTCGGGCGGGCAGTAGATAGCCTTTATACCGGGTATCTTCATGGCAACAAGCTGCTGCCACAGGGTGGAGCCATAGGTGAGGGCCATGGTCATGTGTGTGTCCGTAACGGCCCGGCCCACAGTTGTGGACATAAAAATGGGGTTGTTCCGGTGGGTGACGCAATTGACCTTTATATAATTCCGGGGATCGGTGCCTACGCCTGAATAGTAACCTGTGTACTCGCCAAAGGGACCTTCTTCCATAAACTTGTCAGCATCCACTTCTCCTTCCACCACGATTTCTGATGTGGCCGGGACAATTAGGTCATTCGTCTCGCACTTAACAACCTCTATGGGCCCTCCACGGATAGAGCCTGCAAGATCATACTCCGACTCAAAAGCAGACAACCGGGCTGCGCCCATGAGGAACATGAGGGGATCACAGCCTACAACAACGGCAACCGGCATCGGTTTCCCCATGGCCTGATATTTTTTCAGCATGATATCGGAGTGCTTCCCCTTAATAAACTGGGTCCCCAGAGTGTTCTTATCGAGGAGTTGCAGTCTGTAAGTTCCCACATTGACCCAATCCGATTCCGGGTCCTTAGTGACCACGAAGTGGGCTGTTCCGAAAAAGCGTCCACCATCCATGGGGAAAAACTTGGGCACGGGAAACTTGAAAAGATCGACCTCTTCGGCCATCATTTTATTTTCCTTGCAAGGGCCTGTATCAACTATTTTAGGGGGGACCTTGGTCTTTCCCTTTTCTACCCAATGCCTCATAAGGTCGACTAAGGTTGAATTCTTTGGCATGCCCATGATGATCGAAAGCCTTTCCGTGGTCGTACAGGCACTGGTGAGAAGAGGTGTATCATAATCCTTTACATTCTCAAAAAGGAGGGCCGGACCCTTTTTTTCCTCATTGAGCTTGGCGATATGGGATAATTCCAGATCCCAATCCACCTCTGCTTTGATCCTTTGAAGAACGCCCTCTTCTTCACACTTTGCGATAAAATCCCTGATATCTTTCATTAATATTCTTTACCTCCTGTAGGTTTCAATTAATTGTTTGCGTTTCGGGTTGGAATTTAGGTGTCAAAGAAAGTTATAAGTGAGCTAAAGTGCCTAAAATTAATGTGTCGCTTCGCTCCATCCAAATTTATCGGAGTGCTTATAAAATCTTTACAGATTAACTCCTAATAGGGGTTTATGCGTAAGCATTTTATTCATATTTCACTTGACACCTGATTGAAGTAATTAAATTCCTAATATTCTATAACTTTAGGCACTTTTAACTTTTAACTTTAGACACTTTTATTTAATGGCTAATTGACAAGTGCCATGACATCGTGGACAGGTAAAAGTGCCACTACATCGTGGACACTTTATATTTTAACGTAGTTGATAAGCGAATTCATCAACTTGAATATTATCAAGGTATAGTTTCATTTTTTGTTCTTTGACATCGAT
>JAUWZV010000132.1 GCA_030615105.1 Desulfobacteraceae bacterium | reverse complement strand
TCTTTTTGCCGACATACGGTCTTTTACCACCATCACCGAAAGGATGGAGGCTGAAGAGGTGGTATCTATGCTTAATCAATTTTTTGGCACCATGGTGGATATCATTTTTAGAAACAATGGCATATTGGACAAATTTGTCGGGGATGAGCTTATGGCAGTATTCGGGCTAATTCCCTCTGAAAACAGTGCCCCCCACAATGCCATTAAAGCCGCCATAGAAATGCAAGATGCTACAGAAGAATTGATGAAAGCAAGAGCCGAACAGGATAAAGAGACATTTGAAGTAGGGATTGGCATCAACACAGGAAGCACCATTGTGGGAAATGTGGGCTCAGAGAATAGAATGGACTACACAGTCATAGGCGATAGCGTCAATGTTGCCGCACGATTAGAGCAGATAGCAAAGGGTGGCGAAATAATTATCGGCGAACAAACATATGATCAAACCCAAGGTCGTTTCCGGATAGAAAAAAAGGTAAAAGTAAAAGTTAAAAATAAAACGGAGCCGGTTATATGTTATGAGGTGTTAAGGTGAGTTCAGGAAATCTCCCCTTTCCCAATATATTTTTCCTGTGCGTAAATTGTTGCTTGATGAGGGTGAGTATCAACTTTGAAGACATATCTCCGTAAAGCCGAAAGATACTGGCCATGGTATGGACAAAGTCAGGGAACAAGCCTGGGTTTTGTGCCTGCCATCGCTCTCGCCCATCCGCCATCGGCTTCGCCTCAGGCGAATGCCGGGCGGGCTCAGGCCAGCCCTCCAGCCAACCATGTGAGGCGGGCGGGTCAGCGTTTCTTTGCGCCTTTGCGGTAATATATAATAAACAGGAGCTAAATCATGGAGAAAAAACCACTACATCTGTTGATTCTTGAAGATAGCCCTGATGATGCTGAATTAGCAGTAAAGGAACTTGAGCGGGAAGGGTTCACTATAGAATGGAGCAGAGTAGATACAGAAAAGGCCTTTCGAGAAGCCATCGAGAAAAAACCCGATCTTATTTTAGCAGACTATGTTGTCCCCTCATTCAGTGGCACTGATGCATTGAAGATGCAGCAGGAAATTGCACCAGAGATTCCGCTGATCATCTACTCAGGCACAATAGGCGAAGAGATTGCTGTTGAATGTATGAAGTCCGGGGCAGTGGATTATGTTTTGAAAGATAGGCTTTTTCGTTTGGGTCCCGCGTTAAAAAGGGCACTTGAGGAAGCAGAAGAACACAGGGCACGCAAGAGGGCTGAGGAGCAAATAAAGGCATCTCTGAAGGAAAAAGAGGTGTTGTTACGAGAGATACATCACCGGGTAAAGAACAATCTTCAGGTCCTTTCAAGCCTGCTCAACATGCAAGCACGGGCTACCAAAGATAAAGACACAATTAGTATTCTCTCTGAATCCCAGGGTAGGATAAATACTATGGCCCTTATTCACACCCAATTATATAATAGCGAAAACTTATCAGAGATAAATATGAAGGGGTTTGTAGATATATTATTACGGCGATTGTTCCAGAGTTATCCAGTCCAAGATGCAAAAATTACCCCAATCCTCCATATAGTTGATTATCCATTTCCCATATCTATTGCAATACCTGTCGGATTAGTTGTTAATGAACTGTTAGCAAACACCCTGAAACATGCTTTTGCAAAGAAAAGAGAAGGAAAGATTGAAGTTATTCTAAGTGTATCAGAGAAAGATAAGATTAATCTGACTATCAGCGATGATGGTATTGGATTACCCAAAGGATTCGATATTAATAAAACTAGAACACTTGGTCTTCGCCTGGTAAAAATTCTTATAGAAGATCAGTTACAGGGAAACATAGAGGTTATCAGTAAAGAAGGAACATCCTTTAAGATAGAATTTGAAATACCAAACAATGAACCTGTAGGGGTTTGATATGGAGAAAGCAAGGATATTAATCGTTGAAGATGAAGCTATCGTGGCCGAAAATCTGGAAATGGTGATTACAGATCTTGGTTACAAAGTGGTAGGGCGTGCTGTAAGCGCAGATGCTGCTGTAGAGAAGGCAGTTGAACTTAAGCCAGATTTGGTATTGATGGATATTGTCCTGAGAGGGAAGAAAAACGGCATAGATGCTTCTCATGAAATAAAAAAGAAGATGGATATTCCTATTATATTTCTAACCGCATATTCGGATATTGGCTTAATAGATAAAGCTAAAAGAACTGAGCAGTATGCTTACATTGTTAAACCGTTCCTCCAGGAAAGGCAGCTTCTCGCATCTATTGAAATGGCTCTGTTCAAAAGCCAGATGGAGAAGAAATTAAAAGAGAGTGAAGAGAGGTACCGAGAACTTGTGGAGAACGCTAACAGCATTATTCTGCGAAGGGACCCTAAGGGCCTCATTACCTTCTTCAATAAATTTGCCCAGAAGCTTTTCGGTTACACCGAGGATGAAATCCTGGGCAAGAATGTAGTGGGCACTATCGTGCCTGAGACAGATACCTCAGGCCGTGACCTGAAAGCAATGATTGAAGATATTGGAAGAAATCCTGAGCGATACACTACCAATGAGAATGAAAACATGCGTCGGAATGGCGAGCGAGTATGGGTTGCGTGGACTAATAAAGGTATTATTAACAAGGATGGACATATCACCGAAATCCTCTGTATTGGCAACGACATTACCGAGCGAAAGCAGGCAGAGGAAGAAAGGAAAAAAGTGCAAGCCCAACTCCAGCAAGCCCAGAAGATGGAGGCTATAGGTACCCTTGCAGGTGGCATTGCCCATGACTTTAACAATATACTTTCTCTAATCATAGGATACACTGAACTGACACTGAATGATTTGCCTGAAGATAGCCGTGCACAAGACAATATGAATAAAGTATTCAAAGCCGGGGAGCGTGCAAGAGACCTGGTAAAGCAGATCCTCGCCTTTAGTCGTTATGCTGAACAGGAACAAAAGCCAGTACAGATCCACCTCATTGTCAAAGAGGCACTTAAACTACTGAGGTCATCATTACCCGCAACCATAGAGATCAGGCAGAACATCACATCTACTGGCATGGTACTAGCTGATCCAACGCAGATACACCAGGTGATAATGAACCTGTGCACCAATGCATATCATGCCATGCGAGAGAAGGGAGGTGTTCTGGAGGTAAGCCTGCAAAATGTCTCGATTGGGGATTTTGGATTTCGCCCCAGTGAAATAGGCTCCACATTTCACGGGGCAGGGATTTCGGAATTTGAAGATAAAGAAAAACAATCCGCATTCCGCATTCCGCAATCCGAAATCAACCTAGATCCTGGATCATACATTAAACTTACTGCAAAAGATACTGGTGAAGGTATGGACAAGGCTGTTATGGAACGTGTTTTTGATCCCTATTTCACTACTAAAGAGAAAACCGGTGGAACTGGAATGGGCCTTGCAGTGGTCTATGGAATTGTTAAAAGCCATGGTGGGGCAATCACTGTTTACAGCGAGCCAGGTAAAGGGTCAATATTCAATGTGTTTCTTCCCAGGATTGAAAGTGCTGAAGCTGTGGCAAAACCAGAAAAGATAACTCCACTCCCAATGGGCAAGGAGCAAATACTATTCGTTGATGATGAGCCATTCATTGTTGATATCGGAAAAGGCATGTTAGAGCATTTGGGTTATACAGTAGTAACCAGAACAAGTTCGATTGAGGCACTTGAGGCCTTCAAGGCACAGCCTAACAAATTTGACCTTGTTATCACTGACATGACTATGCCCAAGATGACAGGTGATGAGTTAGCAAAAGAACTTATGCGCATAAAGCCCAATAGTCCCATTATCATTTGTACTGGATTCAGTGAAAAGATTACTGAAGAGAAGGCCAGAGCCATGGGCATTCGGAGGCTTATCATGAAACCTATTGTCCAGCGTGAGATGGCAAAGGCTATACGGGAGGCGCTGGACTAATCTATTTCGGATTTCGGATTTCGGATTGGAAAATTTAGGGATTAAGAATTGAATATTGAATATTGAGAAATGAAGCGATTAGTGAATGCCGATTGAGACAATTGAATATTGAAAATTGAAGCCTGCCATGGCCTCCGGCTCGTAGGGCCTACGCCTCAGAGAGCGCGACTTGCTTGGGCAAAGCTGCTATAGCAGTAATATTTTATAAGCGACGTCCACTGAACTACGGCCATGTTAGTCAGCCCGCCCTCCCCGTCCCGAGACCGGGACGGGATCGGGAGGCGCTATGAACTCAAATTAGCCTCCTAAGCCTATAAAGTGCTATGTGCTGGGATCAGCCTATTAAGCCTATACAACCAGGTCTGGGACAGGGGTCTGGGCCAGGGATTTGCGATTTGCGATTTTTTACAATCACAAATTGCAAATCGGCAATCGGAAATTCTAATGGTTTACTTTATTCCAACGAGGAAATCGTGTTAAGGCTTTCTAAAACATCACTTGCGCGAATGTTTCCCTTTACCCCTAATTCTACAAAAACATCAATGGACTCAGAAAGCGTTAATTTAATAGCATAGACGCATCCCGAAGTGTGATCCTACCATCCCCGTATGCTTTAGCAACATAGTATTCAAACCCAAGCCTGGCCAGTTTTCTCAATGATTGGCTTTTTTCTGTTTTTTCAACCTTGGACACATATTCAATAGCCTGATCGATATCCTGGGGAATTCGCAGCGATCTTACTTTCATTTTCTTTCCTCCATTAATAACCTTACAGTGCTGTACTCGTCTTCGCTGATAAATTTAGCTAACTGCTTCAACGCCCAAAGTGCAGTCTTCCTGTCTATTATGCCATCTTGAAAGAGGTGATAGATAATGAGAGCCGGCAAATGTTCAAATGTTCAAAACATTATTAACTTTTATGAGGTATAGATCCGAAAATATTTGTGAGTCCCTTGGATTTTCTCATTTATTATTATAAAATTTCATCGGGGGAGTTCCCCTGGCTACTCTCATTATTCGATAAATCAAGGAAATATTATACTTGCTTCTCTGAGTCCAAAATTGAAGTTATGTTGCAAGTTCGCCTAATCCATTGAAAATATAGAAGAATTCGTTTTGAGTTTAGGAAACACAAATTCATTTTAATAAAAATAGATTATCAAGGATCTTATAAAATTGTCAACAGAACTGTCAACATAACAATTAGGCCTAAGACATACCTCACTGTAAGGCGGAATGGCGCATCGCATCAACCTATAATTGTATATTGAGTTGCTATTGCTTTTTAAAACAAATATACCTTTACTATATCTCGTCTTCATCCCAATTTGTGTTATTTGACCTCTTCTTCTGGCGTAAGATTTTACTCCCCTGGAAATTCGTATGTCCTCCTTTTATGTGTAACTCTGAGAAAAACCAAGTCATGCCCCCGATCCATAGCTTGCACTAATTCTTGGTCTTGCGGGCAGCCTTACTCATCCGTCTTTTCACAAGGGCCTTTGCCGCCTCCCGGCTTTCCCCACGAAGATCGGCCTTTGCCATGGCCCATTTGTATGCCTTCTCTTCGTTGCTTGTATAAATCGCGCACCACATCAGACCGGACATAGCACCCAGGCCATTTGAGTTCAATTTGAGGGCCGATCGGAATGATTCCTCGGCGGCCTTATAATCTTTATTCTTGTACAGGACCCAGCCTTTTAAGTCGTGAGCCAGGTAAGAGGCAGGGGCTTCGAAGACGGCTTGATCCAACAATCCAAAGTCAAACAGGGTTTTATCTCGCCACGATGAATGATAATAAAATGTCTCCAGGGCCCGGCCCAGAAGATCTAAGCCTTTAAGGGTGGTCTTCTCAGGCCACAAGGCCTTGGACGCCTGGGCATCTGGCAAGGGAAGACCACATGTCTCCAACCAGGCCAGAAATCCTTTGCAAAAACTTATAAGCTGATCCGATAGCTCCAGAGTCAATTCATTGGACCATTCATCACGATTTCCCTTTGTGTCCGTCAATACCAGGGTGACTTGCATCTTGCTCCCACGTTGTTGAACCCTTCCCCTGAGCCAGTAACGAATGCCCTGTTTTTTGCTGAGTTTTCTAATATCAAGCTGGGGGCCCTCACCATGACAATAGGCCCTTAACCTTTCCTTTTCGAGGAAGATTTTTTTTACCCGCCAGCCGAACCAAAACTCTTTAAGGCCGGTGTGCAGAGCCACAACGTTCCCCAACAGGAAATGTATGGCCAGTCCGGTTCCGTTGTAAGCCTGTTCCTCCTGAGGCTGGAGTGGGAGAACGATCAGCCTGGGTTTGCTTTTGCCTTGTTTTCCTATGGACTGTCCTATGACCTTCCTCTTCTGTGTACTTATTGTGTCCCCCCCACAATTGTAAAGCAGCAATGCTAAACAAAAAGATATAAAAAAAACTACTGTCAGCCTTGTTTTACTTCGCGATAAAATAGAGGACATCCTAATTACTCTTCCTTTTTCCGTATTAGCTATTTGAAATCAAGTTTATCAATATCATTGATTTCCAGGTCTTGGGATATTATACCCCTGTCTAAACCTTACGTTTCTCCTGTATTAGATCCTCCCTCCTTTTTTCGATAAATTGCCTTACTAAGGAAGATACTAAGTTCATAAAGGATAATAATGGGTAGTGCCATCATTAGCTGTGTGGCAACATCAGGGGGGGTTAAGATTGCGGACAAGATAAATGAGCAAAGAATAGCAAACTTG